>NZ_WPCB01000040.1:0-30473 GCF_009741785.1 Haloarcula sp. CBA1122 | reverse complement strand
GACAGCGTACCACGACTACCTCGCCGAGCAGGGCGGGACGGTCCTGCCGCCGGAGTCGGTGGCCGGCGACCCTGCCGGCGCGGTGGACGATGCGCTTGCCGCGCTCGGCGACGTGGACGCCGTCTACGTGAGTCTGGACCTCGACGTGCTCGACGCCGCAGCCGCGCCGGGCGTGAGCGCGCCGACGCCGGGCGGCCTCTCGACGCGAGAACTGTTCCGGATGCTGGGCCGCGTGGCGTCCGACGACCGTATCGCCGGCTTCGAGATAGTCGAGTGCGCGCCGCCGCTGGACGCCGGGAACCGGACCGCCCGCGCCGGTGCCCGCGCCGTCGCACACTTCCTCAGTGGCCTGGGAGGTGACCGATGACAACCCTCGATGCGGTGGTCTACGGCGCGTCCGAACTCGTCGCGGGCCCGGCGGCGGACGGCCGCGGACTGGAGACCTACGAGGACGGCGCAGTCGCCATCGTGGACGGCACTGTCGCCGCTGTCGGTCCGACCGCGGAGGTGACCGCCGAATACCCGCCGGAGAGTGCCAACCACGCTGTCGACGCCGACGGTCAGGCCGTCGTTCCGGGCTTCGTCGACCCCCACACCCACGCGCTGTTCGCCGGCGACCGCTCGGACGAGTTCGCCGCCAAACTGCGCGGGAAGTCCTATCAGGACATCCTCGCCGAAGGCGGCGGCATCCTCAGAACGGTCCGAGCGGTCAGGGAAGCCGACGAGGAAACGCTGCTGTCGAACCTGCTGGCCCATCTCGACACCATGCTCGCTCACGGGACGACGACAGTCGAGGTGAAATCCGGCTACGGACTCGACACGGAGACGGAGCTACGGATGCTCCGAGTTATCGACAGGGCCGACGACGTCCATCCCGTCGACGTGGTCCCGACGTTCATGGGCGCACACGCTGTTCCCGAGGGGTGGGACGCCGACGACTACACCGCGGCGGTCGTCGACGAGCAGCTTCCGGCTGTCGAATCGCAGGGCATCGCCGAGTTCTGCGACGTGTTCTGCGAGGAAGGGGTGTTCTCGGTCTCGCAGTCCCGACGGGTCCTCGAAGCAGGCGCGGCCGCGGGGCTGACACCGAAGGTCCACGCCGAGGAACTGTCCCATATCGGCGGGACGCAGTTGGCGGCGGACGTGGGCGCGGCCAGTGCCGACCACCTCCTGCACGCGACCGGCGAGGACATCGACGCGCTTGTCGACGCTGCCGTGACGCCGGTGTTGCTCCCCGGAACGGCGTTCGGTCTCGGCGCAACGTACGCGGACGCGACGGCGTTCCGCGACCGGGGTGCGCCCGTCGCGGTGGCGACGGATTTCAATCCGAACTGCCACAGCCACAGCATGGGCTTTGCGCTGTCGCTGGCCTGCGTCGAGATGGGGCTGCCACCGGCTGAAGCGCTGGTCGCTGGAACGAAACACGCCGCGCTCGCGCTGGACAGGACCGATGGGCTGGGGACGCTCCGCGAGGGTACGCCCGGTGACGTCGCCGTCCTTGCCGCGCCGAGTCACGTCCACATTCCTTACCAGTACGGGACCAACGTCGTCGACACCGTCCTGAAAGACGGCTCGGTCGTCAGCACCCCAACGCATGAGTCATACGCTCGGGATATGCAACCATGACCGCCGAAGTTGTCCTCGACGGCGAGTCGCTCACGCCCGCCGAGGTGGTCGCTGTCGCCCGGAACGGCGCGACCGTCACGGTTGCCGAAACCGCCCGCGAGCGAATCCGTGAGTCCCGCGAGCGCGTCGAGAGCGTGCTGGACAGCGGCGAGGCGGTGTACGGCGTCACCACCGGTTTCGGCGACCTCGTCGACGAGCGCATCCCACGCGAGGATCTCGATGCCCTCCAGCGGAACCTACTGCGGAGCCACGCCGCCGCGGTCGGACGGGAGTTGACGACCGAGGAAGTCCGGGCGATGATGGTCACACGGGCGAACACGCTGGCGAAGGGGTATTCAGGCATCCGTGAGTCCGTCGTCGATCTGCTGGTGGCGATGCTCGACGCTGGTGTCCACCCGGTCGTCCCGTCGCGGGGCAGCCTCGGTGCGAGCGGTGACCTCGCCCCGCTCGCACATATGTCGCTGGTGCTCATCGGGGAGGGGGAAGCCGAGGTCGAGGGGGACCGACTCCCCGGCGACGAGGCGCTCGACGCAGTCGGCCTCGAACCGGTGACGCTCCGGGCCAAGGAGGGGTTGGCGCTCATCAACGGGACACAACTGACCGTCGGCGTGGCCGCACTCCTCCTCGCCGACGCGGAACGGCTGGTCGCCGCCGCCGACATCGCCGGTGCGCTCACGACGGAGGTGACCCTCTCCTCGACAGTACCGTCCCACGAAGCCATCACCGACGTCCGGCCCCACGCCGGCCAGGCCGCGAGCGCGCGAAACATCCGGCGGCTGACGGCCGACTCCGATGTGGTCGAGTCCCACCGCAACTGCGACCGCGTGCAAGACGCCTATGCGATGCGCTGTCTGCCGCAGGTCCACGGCGCGGTCCGCGACGCCGTCGCCCACCTCCGGGAGGCCGTCGAGGTGGAACTCAACAGTGCGACGGACAATCCGCTGGTGTTCCCCCGTGAGGCGGTGGGGGACCGGGCCTCCGGCTCCGACAGCGCGGGCGTGCTGTCCGGCGGGAACTTCCACGGCGCGGTACTCGCCATGCGCCTCGACTATCTGACGAACGCGCTCACCGAACTCGCGGCCATCTCGGAGCGCCGGACGGACCGGATGCTCAATCCGAATCTGCAGGAGCCACACCTCCCGCCGTTTCTCACCGAGCGAAGCGGCGTCCGGTCGGGCTACATGATCGCACAGTACACCGCTGCCGCACTGTTGAACGAATGTCGGTCCTTCGGCCGGCCCTCGATGGACAACACGCCCGTCAGCGGCAATCAGGAGGACCACGTCAGCATGAGCGCGCAGTCGGCCTATCTGGCCCGAAAGGCAGCCCGAAACGCTGCCGCGATTCTCGGCGTCGAGCTGTGCTGTGGGGCGCAAGCCGCCGACTTCGTCGACGACGCCCTCGAACTGGGCGTCGGGTCGGCCGAGGCCTACGACGCCGTCCGTGCAGTGGTCCCGAAGCTAACGGCGGACCGACCCATCCACGAGGACATCGAGGCCGCGGGCGCACTCGTCGAGTCGCCGGCCTTCATCGAGCGGGTTGCTGCGGCGCTCGACGAAGGGCTAGAGTGACCCGGCCTCAGGACCCAAGCCCCAGGTCCGCGGTCCCTTCAGCCCCCTGATAGCGCTCCCGGTCGTCCCAGTCGGCGATACTCGAATGGGTCTCCCGGACGGCGATTTCGAGATGCTCCTGTGTTATCTCCGAGCCGTCTCGCAGGGCGTGCCGCGCCGCGTCCTCGGCGACGAGTTCGAGGTCGCTGGCGGCGTAGCCAGCCGTCGGTTCAATGATGGCGTCCCAGTCGATGTCACCGGCGACGGGCCGGTCCTGCAGGTGGATCTCCAGAATCTGTTTGCGAGCCTCGGCGTCCGGTGGCGGGACTTCCACGCGCTCGTCGAAGCGGCCCGAGCGCCGCAGCGCCGCGTCGATGTCCTCGACGAAGTTCGTCGCGGCGACCACGACGATGTCGTCGGCCGCCGCGCCTTCGAGTTCGGTGAGCAGTTGGTTGACCAGTTGCTGCTCGCTCGTGTTCATCGACCCGCGCCGCGAGCCCGCGATGCCGTCGATTTCGTCAATGAACAGCACGCAGGGCGCGTTCGCGCGGGCCACCTCGAACACCTCGGCGACGTTGCGGGCCGGCTCGCCCATCCACTTGCTAGTCACGTCTGCGGGACTGATCTCGACGAAGCTGTGGTCGAGTTCGCCAGCGAGCGCGCCGACGAGGTGGGTCTTCCCGCAGCCGGGCGGACCGTACAGCAGCAGGCCGGAAAGCACGTCGATGCCGTACGTTTCGTATTCCTCGGCGTTCTCAAGCGGATCGAGGACCGTGTCTTCAAGTCGGTCCTTCAGTTCACCCATCCCGCCCACGTCGGCGAAGTCGCGTCCGGCGTCAGTCTCGACGAGCGAACTGGCCTGCAGGTCGACGCCGTCGGGCTGGACGACGCCGTTCTCGGCGACCATCTCGGGGTCGACCCAGTCCGGGATGCTGGTGTCGGTCTCTGTGGCGGCCTGCAGCAGATGGTCCGTCCCAATCGGGGCGTCGGCCCGCAACGCCTTTCGGGCGGCGTCCTCGGCAAGGAGTTCGATGTCGCTGGCCGCGAAGCCGGCCGTCTCCTCGACGACGGGGCCGAGGTCGATGTCGGCCGCTGTCGGCCGGCCGGCGAGGTGAATCTCCAGAATCTGCGTTCGCGCCGCGGGGTCCGGCGGCGGGACCTCCACGCGCTCGTCGAACCGGCCCGAGCGGCGGATCGCGTCGTCCACGTCCTCGACGAGGTTCGTCGCGCCCAGCACCACCACGTCCTCGTCGGCGATCCCTTCGAGTTCGGTGAGCAGTTGGTTGACCAGTTGCTGCTCGCTGCTGTTCATGTTGCTGTCGCCGTCGCGTGCGCCGGCGATGCCGTCGATTTCGTCGATGAAGAGGATACAGGGGGCGTTCGCGCGGGCGATCTGGAACAGTTCCTCGACTTTCTGTGCGGGTTCGCCCATGTACTTGCTGGTCACGTCGGCGGGCGTGACCTCGATGAAGGCGTGGTCGACCTCGCCCGCGAGTGCGCCTGCGACGTGTGTCTTCCCACAGCCGGGCGGGCCATGCAGCAGGACGCCGTTGACGACGCCGATGCCGTACTCCTCGAAGGCACTTGGGTCCTGCAGCGGCCGGACGACCTTGTGGTTGAGCGTCTCAAGTAGCTCGGACATCCCACCGACATCGGCGAAGCTCCGGGACGGGTTTGGGTCGACCAGCCCGTCGGCTTGCATATCGACGCCGTCGGGCTGGACCACCGTCCCGTCGTCCGAGGGTCGTTCGCGGTTTATCGAGGGCGGGCCGTCGGTGCTGTCGGAGCCAGAATCGCCGCCCATCCCGGCCGTGCCGGATTCGTCGGACTGGTCGATCCGCTCCCGGATGTTCCGTTCGAGGCGGTCCGGGTTGACCTCGTAGCCGTACTCGGCCAGCCGTCGGGGTTCGGCGCTCAAAAACTCCGCGAGCCAGCCGTGGCGCTGCAGGTCCTCGGTCGGGGCGTCCGGGTCCCGGAACGTGACGAGCTTGACGTCCGAGCTGTCGGGCGAGTGGTACTCGGCGAGCCAGAAGGGGAGATACAGGCGCTCGACGCCGGTCACGCCGTCGAATCCGTCGGGGTCGAAATCCCCGGGGAGCCCGTAGGACTCGCGAAGCTTCCGGAGGAACACGTTCGCCGCGCCCGAGGCGGAGTCGTGGCGCTGCTCGCGGTACTCGGCGACACGCTGGGGCAGTAGCGACCGGGCGTCGTCGTCGGTGACCTGGAACTGCAGCAGGACGGAGCGGCCAAGCGCGGGGTCGTCGCGGCCGAAGTCGTAGTCGCCCGTCGGCCGGCGGACCACCGAATCAGTGTCCTCGACGTACTGCGAGACGGCCCGGTCGTTGTCTGCCCAGAGACCGTCGAGGAACGCGGTCTCGGATCGCGTCGTCGTGCCGAACAGCTTCCCCTCGCCGGTCTCGTACTCGTAGTCGACTTTGAACACCGGATAGAACACCCGGTGGAGCCGTTCGAGTCGCTCGGTATCGCCGAAGGCGGTCATCGTCCGCTGGTCGAGGGTTTCCCTGACGGTTTCCTCGTCGGGTATCCGCCGGTCGGCGTAGATGTACGGCGGCAGGCTCATTCGAGGTCACCCTCCCGAATTGTGCGCTCGGCGGCTGTCAGGGCGCTATCGGCGTCGAACGTCTCGATAGCGTCCCGCTGGGCATCGGGTTCACCGCGGAGATTACGGGCGTGCTCGGTAATGTTTGGTATCGCGCGGATGATGTTGTCGATGATGGGGACCGTCGCCACCTCGGCAGAGCGGCTTCGAGGGTTGAGGTCAATGACCAGCTCCGTCTTGCCCATCTCGCCCAGCGCCTCGGCGCGGTCGCCGTCCTCCAGCGGGACGAGCACCACGTCCGCCGCGCCGATGCCGTCGGCGTCGACCTTGGCGCGCTCGTGGTCGAGGCCGGGAATGCGCCCGTCGGCGGTGAGCCCCTTCACGTCCGTCGCCCCGTGCTCGCGAAGGTAGTCGGCGATGGCCTCGATGCGTTCCTCGGTCCGGTTGAACAGGTTCACTTCGAGGTCTGCGCGGGTCACCTCGGCCAGTTCGACGAGTTCGCCGGGCACGAGGGCGGCGGCGTTGCCGTTGACCGAGACGACGGCGTGCTCGGCGGACAGAAGGTGTGCCGCGGCGGCACGCTCGGCGTCGTCGGCGCTGTCGATGGTGCGCTCGCCCAGCAGGTAGTCGAAGGCTTCGCCGCGGCCCTGTGCGATGAGGCCCTGCCGGGAGGTGATACCGCGGTCGACGCCCGCTTCGATACGGTGGCGGGTCAGAAGCGACTCGTAGCGGGGGTGGCTTTCAGGGAGGTCGACGTCCTCACTCATACGTTCCAGTGATAGCTCCCTGTACTAAAGTCGTCCGTCAGGCGCGTCCCGGGCGTTGTTGCGTGTCTCACCGGAACCGATCACCGGACGACGATGGCTAGCTCCGGAAAAGATTATCTGCGGGTCAGCACAACTCCGTGCCATGGATACCCGACAGGCGTTGCTTGTCGACGCGTTCGCCGCGGAGCCGACGACGGGCACACCGACCGGCGTCGTCCCTGAAGCCGACGGACTGACCGACGACCAGATGCAGGCCGTCGCCAGCGAACTGGGGGCCACCGAGACGGCCTTTGTCCTGCCGGCGGCGGACGCCGACCGCCGACTTCGCTGTTTCTCGCCGACCGAGGAACTGGCGCAGGCAGAGACGGCGACAATCGCCGCGTACGCGGCGCTCTACGAGCGTGGTGAAGTCGACGACAGCGAGTGGACGGTCGCCACCGCTAGGGGCGACGTCGCTGTCGAAACGAAACAGAACGGGATGGTCTGGGTCGAGCAAGGACGGGCCGACATCACCGAAGTAGATATCCCATACAGCGATGTTGCCGACGCGCTCGGACTCGACGCGGCCACGCTCAAGGACGTGGGCGCGGACCTCCCGCTCGTGACAGCCGACGCGAGTGAGTCGTGGCTCATGGTCCCGGTCAACTACTTCGAGCATCTGAGCACCCTCGCCGTGGATGGGACCGCCGTCGCCTCGCTCTGTGACCGCGCGGACGCAGTCGGCGTGTACCCGTTCACCTTCGACACCGTTGGCGGCGACGCAACGCGCCGGTCGACGTTCCACGGGCGAGCCTTCCGCGCGGGGAGCCGGACAGAAGAGCCGGTAAGCGCGGCAGCATCGGGGGCCTGCGCGGCGTTCGTCCGCCGCTACGGGGCGCTCGATGACACCGTCGAACAGATCATCGCCGAGGGCGGGCATTTCCGCGACCGACCCGGGACGGTGTCAGTCGATACCGACGGGACCGAGGTGTGGGTCGGCGGTCGCGGCGTGACCGCATTGGACGGCACGGTAACTGTCCCCGCTGTTGACGACGACGATATTATCGAAGCGTGACCGTCCACACCGCACCGGCAGCCTGACCGCCTAATTCACTCGAAATCGAGTGAAGAGCGATCTCTCACTGGTTGCAACCGGAACATCCTTAATTGTCGTTGAAGATGGTACGAATGAGTCCATGCCAACACTGTGGCTCGACGAAATCGGTGCCGACGACCTGGCGCGGGTCGGCGGCAAGGCGGCGTCTCTCGGAGAACTGACCGGAGCGGGCCTGCCCGTTCCGTCGGCGTTCGTCGTTACCGCCGACACGTATCGGTCGTTCATCGAAGCAACTGGAATCGACGAGCCGCTGTTCGAGGCCGTCGATGTCGACAGCGACGACTCGCAGGCGCTGGCCGAGGCAGCCGAACGCGCTCAGGAGTTGATCCTGGAAACCGACACCCCGCCGTCGGTCCGCGAGGACCTGCTGGCTGCATACGACGAGATGGGCGACGAGGACGTTGCGGTGCGGTCTTCGGCAACTGCCGAGGACCTCCCGGACGCCTCCTTCGCCGGCCAGCAGGACACGTACCTGAACGTCTCGCGTGCGGACCTCCTGCAGCGAGTCAAGGAGTGCTGGGCCTCGCTGTTCACACAGCGGGCTATCTACTACCGCAACGAGAACGACTTCGCCCACGACGCCGTGGACATCGCCGTCGTCGTCCAGCAGATGGTCGACGCGGAGAAGTCCGGCGTCATGTTCACCAGCCACCCCTCGACCGGCGGTCCAACGGCCATCATCGAGGCCGCGTGGGGGCTGGGCGAGGCGGTCGTCTCCGGTGCGGTTTCCGCCCGACAACTACATCGTCGACCGCGAGACGGGCACCATCGATGAGGTGACCGTCGCCGACAAGAAGGTGATGTGTGTTCGGGGAGAAGACGGCGAGACAATCGAGCGCTCCGTCCCCGAGGAGAAGCGCAACGAGCGCGTCCTCTCGGAGGACGAGATTCACCGGCTCATCGAAATCGGTGAGCGCGTCGAAGACCATTACGATACACCACAGGACGTGGAGTGGGCGGTCTACGAGGGGGAGGTGTACCTGCTGCAGTCCCGCCCGATCACCACTATCGACGATCCTGAAGGGAGCGCCGGCTCGGCCAACGAAGCCGAGAGTCAACCGCCGGGGGCAAAATCGGGTGTCGCCGACGGCGGAGCGATGGAGAGCCAGTCGGAGTCGGTCCGGCTCTCCGGAATCGGCTCCGCGCCGGGCCGGGTCACTGGCGTCGTCCGCATCGTCGACAAACTCGACAACCTCGACAAGGTCGAGGACGGCGACATCATCGTCGCCGAGATGACCACGCCGGACATGGTCCCGGCGATGAAACGCGCCAACGGTATCATCACCGACGAGGGCGGGATGACCAGCCACGCAGCCATCGTCTCCCGTGAACTCGGCGTTCCAGCCGTCGTCGGTGCCGAGGACGCGACACAGAAACTCCGGGACGGCGAAACGGTCACGCTCGACGGCGACAAGGGCACAGTCGAGAAAGGGGCCAAGGTTCCCGAGACGACCGGCGAGGAAGAGGATGCCGGGCCGGTCGAGGCACACTCGCCAGTCAAGCCGATGACCGGAACGGAAGTCAAGGTCAACGTCTCCATTCCGGAGGCCGCGGAGCGAGCGGCTGCGACCGGTGCCGACGGCGTCGGCCTGCTGCGCATCGAGCACATGATCCTCTCGACGGACAAGACGCCCTCGCGCTACGTCGAGGACCACGGCGAGCGCGCCTACGTCGACGAAATCGTCGAGGGGGTCCGCTCGGTTGCCGAGGCGTTCTACCCGCGCCCGGTCCGCGTCCGGACCCTCGATGCCCCATCCGACGAGTTCCGCCAGCTCCAGGGCGGCGAAGACGAGCCGAGCGAGCACAACCCGATGCTCGGCTATCGGGGCATCCGGCGCTCGCTTGACCGACCCGGCGAGTTCAAGCTCGAACTCCGGGCGTTCGAGCGCCTGTACGACCTCGGCTACGACAACGTCGAACTGATGCTCCCGCTGGTGACCGACGCCGAGGACATCCTGCGGGCGAAGGCGCTGATGCAGGAGGTCGGCATCGACCCCGAGAAGCGCGACTGGGGCGTCATGGTCGAGACGCCGGCGAGCGCGCTGTCCATCGAAGACATCTGTGAGGCCGGTATCGACTTCGTCTCCTTCGGGACGAACGACCTCACGCAGTACACGCTGGCCGTCGACCGCAACAACGGCAACGTCGCCGACCGCTTCGACGAACTCCACCCGGCCGTTCTCGAACTCATGCGCCAGGTCATCGGGACCTGCCGCGAGCACGACGTCGCCACGAGCATCTGTGGCCAGGCCGCCTCGAAGCCCCAGATGGTCGACTTCCTCGTCGACGAGGGAGTCACCTCTATCTCGCCGAACATCGACGCCGTCCGCGACGTACAACACGAGGTCAAGCGCGTCGAGCAGCGCCTCCTGCTGGAATCGGTCCGCTGAGGCCGCGGCCGCCCGACGTAGCCAGCAGATTTTTTTGCACCGTTCGCTTCGTTGCGGTATGGCACCCGAATCGACACCGGAAGCCAAGAGTATCAGTTCCGGTGTGTCCTACATCCCCTTCGGTATCCCCGGACTGGACGGACAGGTCCGCGGGATTCCGACCGGGAGCACGGTCCTGCTGGCCGGGGCGTCGGACGCGGGCGGCGATGCGTTCACCTACACGAGTCTCGCGACGCTGATGCTCGCGAAACACCGGCCCGAGATGGTCCCGAACGGCATCGCCCGGCGGAGCGAGGCGATTCCCGACTCGGTGACCTACATCACGCTCTCCCACGACCGCGAACACGTCTACAGCGAACTCGACGCCGTGCTCGACGGCTATCAGTTCGACACGCTCACGGACAACATGACCGTCGCGGACTTCTCCCAGCGTTTCATGGAGCTGTTGCCGGTTCCGGAGCCGCTGTTCGATGCGCGACGGAGCGACGCCGAAATCGAACAGCCCGACGCGGAGCCACCAGAGTCGGAGCCCAACGAGGGGACCTTCGAGAAACTGCTCGCCGACATCAGCGACCGGGTGAGCGACGCCGCGGAGACGCTCATCGTCATCGACTCGCTGACCGACCTCGAACGAGCGACGGAGTTCGGTCTGCCCCAGAACCACGAAATCGCGTTCCTCATGGGGCTCCGGGAAGCGGTCGTCAACTGGGGGACCGTGGCCTTCGTCAAACTCGACCGGCCCGCGGGCGACGTGCGCTCGGACGAACTCATCCACGGCCTGCTACACGGCAGCGTCTACTTCTACTCCAACGACAAGGGGTTCGAGACGTACCGGACGATGCGGGTCGGCTCCTTCGGCGGCGCGCTCGACACCGAGCGCCAGACCGTCTTCGAGTCGCTGATCGGTCCCACGGGCTTTCGAGCGAAGGCGACGAAGAAGATCGGGCCGTCGAACTGGTAATTCGGTCGGGACGAGCGCTACAGGACCAACTACGGACAGCTGCCCCGCTCTGGCCACCGTTTCGCCGTCAGGGCGAATAAACAGCAGACAACGGACATGCCCGAGCACAACGGCTAAACCGCTCCCCCTCTATACTCGCGATAGATGCTCCAGCGGGCAGAGCCACAGGACTTCGAGCGCGTCCTCTCGTCGATGTGTACGGTGCCGCATCCGTCGGCACGCGAAGCGGCGGAACGCTTCCTCGCGACGAACCCCGGGGACCCCGGTACGTACGAGACCATCGCCGATCTGGAACGTGAGGCCGTCGACTATCTCGGCGACATCACCGGGCTCTCGGACCCCGCGGGCTACGTCGCCTCGGGCGGCACGGAGGCCAACCTCCAGGCGATACGTATTGCCCGTAACCGCGCCGATACGGACGACCCGAACATAGTTGCGCCCGTCCACGCACACTTCTCCTTTACCAAGGCCGCTGACGTACTCGGTGTGGAACTGCGGACCGCGCCAGCGACGGACTACCGCGCCAACATGGAAGCGATGGGTGAACTCGTTGACGAGGACACGGTGTGTGTCGTCGGCGTCGCCGGCTCGACCGAATACGGCTACGTCGACCCGATTCCGGCCATCGCCGACCTCGCCGAGACGGTCGACGCACTCTGTCACGTTGACGCCGCGTGGGGCGGTTTCTACCTCCCCTTCACCGACCACGACTGGCACTTCGGCCACGCGAACATCGACACGATGACGATTGACCCGCACAAGGTCGGGCAGGCGGCGGTCCCCGCCGGCGGGCTACTCGCGCGCGACCGATCACTGCTTGATCAACTCGCCGTCGAAACGCCATATCTGGAGTCGACTGACCAGCTCACGCTGACCGGCACGCGCTCGGGCGCTGGCGTGGCCTCCGCCGTCGCGGCGATGGAGTCGCTGTGGCCGGCTGGCTACGAGCAGCAGTACGAAACGTCGATGGCCAACGCCGACTGGCTGGCCGACCAGCTGTCGGCGCGGGGCCACGACGTGGTCGGCCCCAAGCTTCCGCTTGTCGCGGCCGATCTCTCGATGCCGATGACCGACGAACTCCGGGACCGCGGCTGGCGGGTCTCAAAGACCGGGGCTGGCGAGATGCGTGTCGTGTGTATGCCCCACGTTACGCGGTCGATGCTGCGGTCGTTCGTGGCGGACCTCGACTGGTACTGAATCGCGGACCTCGACTGGTACTGCGTCGCCGCCCTCGGTCCCGAACATACTGGTATTGACTACTCCCGAGAAGACATACGAAGGTTTAGAAGTGCCTGTTTGCTACAGAGGGTCGTGGACCTGGTAGTACCGACCACAGCGTTCATTGCCTTCATCGGTGACTGTACGACCGCCGGCACTCCACTGTCGCCGCTGGAAGAGGCCGTCTGTACGGCCACCGGTCCAACCGGACTGGGTATCATCGCGGTGTACTCGTTTCTGATCGCGTTCATTCTCCCACTCCCGAGCGAAGTTGTACTAGTTCCGGCCGAAACGCTTCGGCTTGGACTCTCTACGAACGGGAATCTGGTGGCGATTATCCTCGTCAGTGGTCTCGGGAAGGCGTTCGGCAGTCTCGTCGCCTTCCACATCGGTCAGGAGGCAAAGGAGTACGGCCCACTCGTGCGCTGGATCAAGCGCTCACGGTTCAATATCATCGAATGGTCGGAGAAGAAGACGGTACAGCTCGCACAGAAGTACGGCTACGTCGGTCTGGCGCTCGCGCTCTGTGTTCCCTTCTTCCCCGATACGATCTCTATCTACGCGTTTACCGTCCTCGAACGCGACTACTATCGGTTCGGCGCGGCGACGTTCTTCGGCAGCGCCGGGCGGCTTGTGGTGACACTCGCACTCGCAGGCGGCACGCTCGTGCTGCTGTGAGCGGCCGGCACACAGATTTATGTAATCTGTTTGAGTAAATGCACGCATGTCCCGAAGCCGTTTGGCGGCCCAGACCCTCCTCGGCGGAATCGTCGTGTTGATCGGCCTGGCGCTGCTCGGACGGTCGACCGGACTGTTCGACGCCAGCGCGCTGTTCGTCTACGTCCCATCGTTGTTCGTCCTCGTCGGCATCTACGCGCTAGTGTCCGGCGGGCTACGGAACCTCGTGGGTCCGCTGCTGGTCATCCTCGTCGCTGGCGCGTGGCAACTGGTCACGCTGGGCGTGCTCGCCGCCCGTGACGTGGTGCAGTTCTGGCCGCTGTTAATCATCCTGTTTGGACTATCGCTCCTCCTCGGACAGTACCGGGCGAAAGCACGATCCGAGCGGAGCGATCACGTCCTGCTATTCGCGTTCTTCGGGGGCGCGGAGCGACGCATCACGGCCGACGCCTTCCGGAGCGCGGACCTGACCGCGCTGTTCGGCGGGATCGAACTTGACCTCCGGGACGTGAGGAGCAGCGACGCGCCGGCCCACGTCAGCACGACGACCATCTTCGGCGGGACCGAGATACGGGTCCCGCGGGAGTGGAACGTCCGCCTCGACGTGCTACCGCTGTTCGGCGCGGCGGAAGACTCTCGCCCTCGTTCCGACGAGGAACACAAGGATGTCGACCTCGTGATCACCGGGTTCGTCGCCTTCGGCGGTCTGGAACTGCTGGACTGACGGACAGCAGCCCGTCCAGCGCGGCGCCGAAACCAACCCCCTTTTGACCCGTCGGTGGCACACGAACAGGTATGAGCAACGACGAGTTTCCGACGGACCAGCCGGCGGTCGTGACCTGTGGGTTGCCCTACGCGAACGGTGACTTGCACGTCGGCCACCTCCGGACGTACGTCGACGGGGACGCGCTGTCGCGCTCCCTCCGACGGATCGGCCAGCAGACGGCGTTCGTTTCGGGGTCGGACATGCACGGTACACCGGTAGCGGTCAACGCCGCCGAGGAGGGTGTCGAGCCGCGGGAGTTCGCGCTTGACTTCCACGAGACCTACGCCGAGACGTTCCCGCAGTTCAACATCGAGTTCGACAACTACGGGCACACCGACGACGAGACCAACGTCGAACTCACCCAGGAGTTCGTCCGCTCGTGGGTCGAAAACGACCACGTCCACGAGAAGGAGATCGAGGTCGCCTGGGACACCGAGGAGGACCAGCCCCTCCCCGACCGCTACGTCGAAGGGACCTGTCCCTACTGCGGGGAACAGGCCCGCGGCGACGAGTGCGACGAGGGGTGCCAGCGCCACCTCGAGCCCGGCGAGATCGAGGACCCGGTGTCGACGCTGACCGGCAACCCCGCCGAGTACCGCACCCGCGAACACAAGTTCCTCCGGCTCGCCGACTTCCAGGAGTACCTCCAGGGCTTCCTCGACCGCCTGGAAGGCACCGACAACGCCCAGAACCAGCCCCGCGAGTGGATCGAGGGCGAACTGCAGGACCTCTGTATCACGCGGGACATGGACTGGGGCGTCGATTATCCGGAGGACGTCGATGGCGGCGACGAACTGGTGCTGTACGTCTGGGTCGATGCACCAATCGAATACGTGGCCTCGACGAAGCAGTACGCCGAGCGCGTCGGCGACGACGAGTACGACTGGGAGCAGGTCTGGAAGGTCGACGGCGAGGAGCACCACGGCACCGAGTGGGACGACGAGTGGTCCGACGACAACGGCGAAATCATCCACGTCATCGGGCGCGACATCATCCAGCACCACGCGGTGTTCTGGCCGGCGATGCTTCGCGGGGCGGGCTACAACGAGCCCCGGTCGATTCTGGCGACCGGGTTCGTCGGCATCGACGGCAAGGCGCTCTCGACCTCGCGCAACCGCGCCGTCTGGGCCGACGAGTACCTCGACGCCGGCTTCCATCCCGATCTGTTCCGGTACTACATCGCGACCGGCGCTCAGATCGATACGGACGTGGACTTCTCCTGGGACCGCTTCCAGGAGCGGGTCAACGGCGAACTCGTCGGCAACGTCGGCAACTTCATCTACCGCTCGCTGCTGTTCGCCGAGCGCAACTACGACGGGACGCCCGACGCGCCCGTCAGCGACGACGTGCGCGACCGAATCGAGTCGGCCATCGAGGACTTCGAGGCCGCCGTTCGGGAGTACGACGTGCGCGAACTCGCCGAAATCGCCATCGAACTCTCGAACTACGGCAACGAGTACATCCAGCGCAACGAGCCCTGGAACCTCGTCGACGACGACCCCGAGCGCGCCGAGCAGGTCATCCGTGACTGCGTCCAGCTAACGAAGGCTGTCGCGGTGCTCATGCAGCCCGTTCTGCCAGGCAAGGCCGAGCGCCTCTGGGGCCAGCTCGGCGAGCAGGGCTCCGTCGCCGACGTGACCCTCGACAGCGCGCTCGAAGCGCCGCCGGCCGAGTTCGGCGAGCCCGCGGAGCTATTCGAACAGGTCGAGGACGACCACATCGAGGCGCTGAACGAGGAACTGCAGGAACGGGTCGAGGAGGCCAGCGAGGCTTCGGCAGAAGCCTCGAATGAAGGCGGCGAAGCCGCCGGAGACGAAGTGGACGACGGCGACGTGGACACCGCCGACCTCCAGCCACTCGTCGAGGACCGCATCAGCTTCGAGGACTTCGAGGGCGTCGACATGCGCGTCGGCGAGATCCGCAGCGCCGAGCCGGTCGAGGGCGCGGACAAGCTCCTGCGTCTGGAAGTCGATATCGGCCACGAGGTCCGGCAGGTCGTCGCCGGACTCCGGCAGCTCCACGACGCCGAGGCCCTCCCCGGGACGCGCGTCATCCTGCTTGCGAACATGGAGAAAGCCGAGCTGTTCGGCATCGAATCCAACGGGATGGTGCTGGCCGCCGGCGACGAGGCGGACCTGCTGACGACTCACGAGGACGCGCCGCTGGGGACCCGCATCAAGTAAGCCCAGTCGCCAGCGCTTTTGTAGTCACGGCACGTACCGCGGACCATGGATGACGACGGGGCCGCACGAGACGATGCGGCCGCTACGGGTGACACGTTCACCGAGGAGTACGAACTGGCGACGGAAGCCGACATGATTCAGGTCGACGGTGACGCGGCCGATACGGACGCAGCCGACGAGGAGGAGGGCGCGGTCGCCGGCTCGTTCGCCCCGGACCTGGAAGTGACTCCCGATGCGCCGAAGCCTGAGAACGTTGTCTTCGTCGCGCTTGGGGTCTGCATCGCGATTCTCGCCCTCGGACGGATGTTCCTCGGGGCGGAGATGTACACGCCGTCCATACTCGGCGGCGTGGTCCTGTCTGTCGCGCTCGGAACCGCTGTACTGTACGGGTTCTTTGTCCGGACGAGCGACGCGTAAGACTGCACCGGTGCCTTCAGAGTCGCGCTCTCTACCCCGACACTTAATCCTGCTCCGACACTAAGTCGGGGCATGGTGAACCCGCTGGCGGCAGTTGCCCCACTGCAGGCCGAACCACTGTTAGGTATGTCGCTCTCCATTCTGCTGTTTCTGGCCGGCGCGGGCCTCATCGTGGGCGAAGCGCTCGCCCCTGGGACCCACTTTTTCGTCCTCGGCGTGGCCCTGCTGACGGCGGGGCTGGTCGGGCTGTTCATCCCAGCGAGCCTGGGTATCTTCGCGCCGCTCATCCTCACAGTCATCGTCCTGGCGACCACGGCGGTCACGCTCTGGGGGTATCGAAAGCTCGATTTCGCCGCGCCGGGCCGCGGCCAAACGCTCAGTTCCGACTCGCTTACTGGCCAGTTCGGGACTGTGACCGAGCGCGTGACCCGAAGTGACGGCGAGGTCAAACTGGAAGACGGCGGCTTCAATCCGTACTATCAGGCCCGCAGTTCCGGCGACCCGATAGAGGAGGGAACGGAGGTCATCGTCATCGACCCCGGCGGCGGGAACGTGCTGGATGTCGAGCCGGTAGAGTCGGCGAGCGACGAAATCGACCGCGCACTCGAACGTGATCGAAACCGGGGCAACGAGAGCGACGACACCGAACCGGAGCGAGAGTCGGAGCGGGCGTAGGTGTGTAATTCGGTAGTTTGTGACAGGGACACCGAAGCCTTTTCCTTGAGCGCTCCGGAGGTTTGACTGTCATGTTCCCCGCGACAGCACCGCTACAACCCGGAGGACTCATCGGTTTCGTTACCGTAATCTTCCTCCTGATCGCCATCGCGCTGGTGTACTCCAGCGTCGTGATCATCCGCCCGTACCAGAAAGGTGCCTACACGGTCCTCGGCACCTATCGCGGCGTCCTCGACCAGGGGATTCACTTCATCTACCCCTTCGTCTCAGACGTGACGCGGTTCGACATGCGTACCCAGACGCTCGACGTGCCACGGCAGGAGGCAATCACCCGCGACAACTCGCCGGTGACCGCCGACGCCGTCGTCTACATCAAGGTGATGGACCCGAAGAAGGCGTTCCTCGAAGTCGATAACTACGAGCGTGCCGTCTCCAACCTCGCCCAGACGACCCTCCGTGCCGTGCTGGGTGACATGGAGCTGGACGACACGCTGAACAAGCGGGGCGAAATCAACGCCCGAATCCGGAAAGAACTCGACGAACCCACCGACGAGTGGGGTGTCCGCGTCGAGAGCGTGGAGGTCCGCGAGGTCAACCCGTCCAAGGACGTCCAGCAGGCCATGGAGCAACAGACCTCCGCCGAGCGGAAACGCCGTGCCATGATTCTGGAAGCCCAGGGTGAACGGCGCTCCGCCATCGAGACGGCGGAAGGTGACAAGCAGTCCAACATCATCCGCGCGCAGGGTGAGAAGCAGAGCCAGATTCTGGAAGCCCAGGGTGACGCAATCTCGACCGTCCTCCGCGCGAAATCCGCCGAATCGATGGGCGAGCGCGCCGTCATCGACAAGGGGATGGAGACGCTCGCCGAGATCGGCCAGGGCGAGTCGACGAAGTTCATCCTCCCGCAGGAGCTCACCTCGCTGGTGGGCCGCTACGGCAAGCACCTCCAGGGCTCGGACGTGAAGGAGAACGGGCACGCGCTGGAAGCGCTCGACTTCGACGACGAGACCCGCGAGATGCTCGGTCTGGACGACATCGAGGAAATCCTCGGCCAGATCGACGAGGAAGCGCAGGTCGACGTCGAAGCGATGGAAGAGGAAGCCCAGAAGATCAAGGAGGGCCAGGACAGTGGCCTCGACAGCGCCGACGAGATGATTCAGGAGATGGACGCCGAAATCGACGACGACTCGGGCACGACTGACGTGGCCGGCGGCCCCGACGACACGACGCGAACGTCGGAAGTCGACAAGGACGACTAGTCCTGATAACCAGGCGAAGACGTTTTATTACCGACCCACCTTTTCGGTAGCAATGACGCGTGAGGGCGACGTGGACGAGGACAAGCGGGCGACGCTCCGTCGCTTTGCCGCCCTCGGTGCAGCGAGCCCGTTTGCCCGCTTCGGCGATAGCGGGAGCGAGAGCGACGCGCCCGACGCCATCGCCGGGTACGTCTCCGCACATCCCGGGACGCACTTCTCGAAGCTTCGCGACGACCTCAAACTCGGGACCGGCGAGGCCCAGCATCACCTCCACCGGCTGGAAAACGAGGACGTCGTCGCCTCACAGAAGGACGGCGACTACCGGCGGTACTTCCCGGCTGGCCAGTTCTCCGAGTTCGAACAGGTGGCGCTTGGCTACCTGCGACGCTCGACAGCCCGCGGGATGCTCGTCACGCTCCTTCGCCGTCCGGACGTGACGGCCTCTGAACTGGCCACCGAACTGGACGTTTCGCGGCCGACGGTGAGCAACTACGCCGGCGACCTGGAGTCCGCCGGACTGCTGTCCCGAGAAGACGGGTACGCGGTGACCGAGCCAGAGACAGTGTTGACACTGCTTATCCGGTACGCCGATTCGTTCGATGACGATGTTGCCGAGCTAGCGGGCGAGGCCGACTCACTGCTGCGGTACGATCCCTGAGCTGATTCTTTCCGCCGAGTTACGTCTCTCGGTCAACACCGGTAATTTCGAACCTGGCTCCGCCCGACTCGCTGTCGGTCACACTGACATCCCAGCCGTGGACGGCGGCGATATCGGCCACGATTGCGAGGCCGAAGCCGGTGCCTTCGGGCGCGGTCGAGTAGCCCGCTTCGAACACCGTGTCTCGCTCGTCTTCTGGAACCCCCGGACCGTCATCAGCGACGTAGAAACCGCTGGCGTCGTCGATGTCACCGACAGTAACCGTCACTCCGGTATCGCTTTCGACGATCTCGTCGGACTGTCCCGGACTGCCCACAGAGCCCTGCTCCATGCTGTTTTCGTGCATCTGCGAGAGCGAGGGTTCCGACCCGTGTGCCACGCAGTTCCGAAACAGGTTTTCCAGCAGGCGCTGCAATCGGCGGGGGTCAGCAACGACGACACTGTCCGTACCGGTCACCAGAGTCCCGTTCTCTGTCCCGATAGTCTCCCAGCACGCGCTTGCGGCGGTCTGTAAACTGACGGGCTCGGTGGTCGTCGCCTCGCGTCCGTCCCGTGCCAGCGTCAGGATATCGTCAATGAGCGTCTGCATCCGCTCGTGGGCGTCGTCGATACTGTCGAGGTGGTCGTTGGTCACTGCCTGTTGGGCCAACTCCAAGTGGCCCTGTGCGACTGTCAGTGGCCCCTGAAGGTCGTGGCTGACGACGCTGGCGAAGGACTCCAGTCGATCGTTCTGAACGCGGAGTCTGCGTTCGCGCTCCTTCTGGTCGGTGATATCCTGGATGAACCCCCGAACTGTCCGCTTCTCCGCGCCTTCGACGCGTTTGCCGTGGGTCCGGACCCACCGACAGTCGCCTGTTGCGGTGATGAGCCTGGTCTCGATATCGTACGGTTCCCCGTCTTCGAGGGCCGCATCGACGGCGTCCGAAACCATCTCCCTGTCTTCGGGATGATAGAAGGACAGTCCCTCTTCGATTGTCGGATCGAAGTCGTCGTCGACTCCGTGGATACGGCGAGTGCCCGCTGTCCAGGTCAACGTCCCGGTTTCGTCGAACTCCCAGGCACCGAGGTCGCCGAGTTCCTCCGCCTCGGCGAAGAAGTCCCGTAACTGGGCGAGGTTCTGTTCGTGCTCGATGCGCTCCGTGACGTCCTGGCAGTGCGAGAAGATGGTAACGACATCGCCCGAGTCGTCAGTGACGAGGCGATTGTGCCACTCGACCATGATACGCTCCCCGCCCTTCCGGACGTTCTCGTTGACGCTGTGGTAGCCACCGCTGGCCTCGCTAAGTGCGGACGTGACCGCGTCGACGTGGTCGTAGCTTTCCTCGCTGACGAACACCTCCCACGTCTCGCCGACCAGTTCCTCCTCGGTGTAGCCGAATATCTCTGTGAGAGTTTCGTTGACGCGGACGATCTCGAAGTCTTGGTTATACTCGACGAACCCGAGCGGCGACTGGTCGATAAACAGCGAGAGCCTGTCTTTACTCGCTTCGAGGGCGCGCTGTGACCGGTACTGTTCGACGGCGTTGACGATGCGGTTCGCGAGAAGGGCGTAGTGGCTGGTGTCTGACGTCTTCTGTAGATAGTCTGTGACGCCCGCGGAGATAGCGTCACCGGCGACTGCCTCGCTGCCGCGACCTGTGTACAGGATAAACGGGAGGTCAGGGTAGTCCTCGCGGACAGATTCGAGGAAGTCGATGCCGTTCTCGCCGGGCATTTCGTAGTCGGAAACGATACAGTCGACCGGCTCTGTTTCGAGCAGACGCAGGCCCGCTGCTGCACTCGTTGCGGTCTCGATGTCGAACGCAGGACGCTCTCGCGTGAGGAATGCCGCTGTCGTCTCTGCGTACTGCCGGTCGTCGTCGACGTGAAGCACCCGGATAGCGGAGCCAGCCTCGCCCATTGATGTGTACAACTATGGCTTCAATGGTTATCAATATAGACATTCGCCACTTACAATATGTCTGGATATATCAGGGATAAATCGTCTGAAACGATGAATGAGCGACGGCACCGAGCGTTCTCTAGAGTAAGAGACAGTTTGCACTCACTCGGACGACCGAGTGAGAGTGGGGATGTATCCGCGGTCGAGCCGGCACCGGTTCAGGTCTCGACCATCCACGTCGTCGAGGAGGAGTAGCCCCACTTCTCGACGGCCAGATCGTGGTCGCCGTCGGCGATGGCGGTCATATTGGTCCCGACCTCCTTGGCCGAAAGGTCGAGTTCGTCGCCGATAAGCCGCGATTTGAAATACGTCTGGTCGTCAGCATTGGAACGGAGATACTCCAGAATACGTCGCTGCTTGTCCGAGAGCGGACTGTCGGGGGTTTGTGCGGTGGCGCTCATTAGTACAGGTACTAGCAGTACCGAGACACGCTTATGGGATTTGGTACAGACGGTTAACGGCTCGCAGTCTTGCGGTTTTCACTCGCTCGAAGCGGGGATACTGCCGCGAGTTGGGCCACGCGACAGGTAGTTGGTACAGGCGGGAAACACCGTGAGCGCCCGTCGTCGCTCCGCAGTTGGGACGGTCACAGTCGTTCGCTCCGGCAGTTCTTTAGTAATGGCCCGTTTTGTGGCCGAACGGAGGTCTATCACATTGGAAATCTCGGATCAACTGCTGTGTCTGTTCAGTGCCGATATCCGCGACGAGGGGGACCGGTACGTCGTGGAGGTCCCGCGTCGAGAGATCGAGACGGGCGCAGTCGACTCGGGCAGTACCTATCGTGTTGCGCTCATCTCCGCAGACGAGGGGACAGAGACGGAGGAGGAGACGGTGTCAGACACGCCACCGGACCAGCCACAGCCGCCGGTCGAACCGGGCGAAACGCGCTACGTCGAGATCGAAGACATCGGGAAGCAGGGCGACGGCATCGCCCGCGTCGAACGCGGCTACGTCATCATCGTTCCGGGGGCTGAAATCGACGAACGAGTCAAGATCGAAGTTACCGAAGTCAAGTCGAACTTCGCGGTCGGCGAGATCATCGACGACGTCTGAAACTACTCGTAGGCACTGCCGTCGGGGCGCTTTGCCCCTTCGGAGTCGTGGACGACGACCTGTCCGGCTGACGGGTCGACGGGCCGGTAGTTGTCGCGGACGCCGATGGCTTCTTCGAGTTCCCGAACGGCGCGTTCCTTGAGCGCCGCCGCCAACTCCTCGGCGTCGGCTCTGGAGATATCCCGGCCGAGTCCCTCACATTCGTGAGCCCGGACCATCCCCTCCTCGTCGACGGCTTCGCCCATCGGCTGGCTCGTCCCGCCCAGCGCGACGCTGAACGGGTAGGTCCGGCAGATGAGCGGGCGGTCGCCGTGGACCGTACAGGCACCCGTGCCATCGTCGTCTTCAGCGTAGAACGTGCAGTCGCCGCAGTCGTCAGTCTGGAGCGCCCACTCGAACGTCTCACCCTCGGGGCCGTCCGGGCCGTCGGCCAGTCCGTACGGCATCGGGCGGGCGACGTCACGGAAGTCGTACTCCCCGGCGGACTGTAGCTGCCTGATCTCGTCGGGAAACACCGTCGCCGTGTGGGGTTCGGCGTCGGTTTCTCCAGAGCCGTCGTTCTCATTCTCACCGGCACCACCGGCGACTCTGTCCGTCTCGTCGGCACCCTCTCCCCTCTCGCCACACGCCGACTCGGCCTTGCAGCAGGCCCCACAGCGGGTGCATTCGAACCCGATGGTCTCGATAGCGTCGGCCAGTTCCGACTCGTCGAGCGCGCGGGCCCGTTCGAGTTCGGTTTCCAGGGAGTCCACAGCCGTGGTAGCGGGCCGACGGGCAAAAAGGCGTCACTCCGCCGGGTTCGGTATAGCCCGGGCACCGTCCCACGAAACAGTGCCCTCGACGGCGAGCTTTTCGAGGTGAGCCAGCACTGTCGCGCGGGCCAGGTCGCGCACCCCGGTAAGGTCCTTTTCGTAGGCGGCGTCGAGGATTTCGTCGAGTGTGTCGGCCCCGTCGTCGTTGACAGCCGCCCGAACACGTTGCTCGCGCTCCAGTCGGTGGCTGATGAGGCGCGCACAGGTCTCCCGCGGCGTCTCGATACGCGGGCCATGGCCCGGTAACAGCACGTCGGGGTTTCTGGCGTGGAGTCGCCGCAGTGACGCGAGATAGGCCCGAACGTCGCCCTCTGGTGCGCCGACGACGACGCTGCCCTCGGCCACGGCGAGGTCGCCGGAGACGACGGTCCCGTCAGTTGCGAAGGCGACGTGCTCCGGCGCGTGGCCCGGCGTGTCGAGGACGGTCACCGGGCCGGCGTCGGTCGGAATCGTCGTCCCGTCGCTGAACAGTTTGTCAGGGGTAACGCCGGTCGCAGCCTCGAATGCGGTCGCCCGGCCACGCCGCGCCCAGACCGTCGCGTTCGTCTCTCTGGCGTAGTGTGCGACGGCACCGGCGTGGTCAGGGTGGTAGTGTGTGAGCGCAATGTGAGCGAGGGTGCGGTCACTGAGAAGCGAATCGAGCGCATCATCCGTATCCGCGGGGTCCACGAGAAGAGCCGCCTCGTCGCCGCAAACGTATACCGCCGTGGTGCCGGTCGGTGCCCGCGTCGGGACGGGCACGTCGGCCCGCTGCCAGTCCATACCGACGGGTCAGACTGTGAGGAAATAAACCTGTTTGCGTGCGTCAGTGAAGCTGTACCGCGAGTCGACCAGCTCTGACTCCTCCAGTCGGTTCAGGGCGTACCTGACAGTCCGGTCCGGGAGCAGCGAGTTCTCGGCTAGTTCGCCCTGTGACAGCGGGGCGTCGTCCTCCAGCACCTTCGCGACGAGCTTCGCGCTCGGCGGGAGTTCACGCAGGGTGTCGCGGAACTCCTCGTCGGTGAAAGGTGCTGGTGCAGCGTTTTCAGTTAATGCGCTCATAGTGGCTGATATTCCAGACTTACTGGTAAAACTTGGCTATATGCATGACCAAACAATACAGATTCTATGAAGTGTTTAATGTGTCCTTATACAGAACCGCCATCGTGCGGTTCTCGTCGCTATCCGGAAAGTACGACCAGAACTATCAGGGCCGAGAGCGCGAGCGGATCTGACCTGACTGGAAAACAGCCCGACCGATGAAAGGGGATTCCAGTATCGTTTTATCCCCCGCGGGGTGAGCAATACACCGTGAAAGGGCAGGAGTGGTATCAGGCCGACACCGTGGCCGAAGAGTACGAGGCCAAGCGGTTCTCCCGTGGCGGTCGGCTTATCGACCGACGCGAGAAACAGGCCGTCCTCGACGCAATCGGCCCCGTGGCCGACAAGGACGTGTTAGAGGTAGCTTGCGGAACCGGACGGTTCACTGTGATGCTGGCCGAGCGCGGCGCGAACATCACCGGACTGGACATCTCAGGACCGATGCTCCAGCAGGGCCGTGAGAAAGCACAGGCGACTGGTGTCGACGACCGTGTCGAGTTCATGCGGGGTGACGCGGCCCGGCTGCCGTTCCCGGACGACCATTTCGACACCGTGTTTGCGATGCGCTTTTTCCATCTGGCGGACACGCCGGCGGCGTTCCTCGCTGAGATGCGCCGCGTCTCGAAGGAACAGGTCTTCTTCGATACGTTCAACCGGTTTTCGACCCGGTCGATATACAACTGGGCGCTCCCGATGGGGTCGCGGCTCTACTCCCGCTGGGAGATCGACCGGCTGCTGGACGGAGCCGGACTGGAACTGACCGAGGCGAACCACGACTGGCTGCTTCCCTACGGATTCTACCGGAAGATTCCGAACGAACTGGCCGCCTCGTTCCGCTCGCTCGATACGGCGCTCGGCGGCACGCCACTCGGCGAAAAGCTGGCATCGGTGTCGTACTGGAACACCCATGTGTAGCTCGCCGCCGCTCGGACAGCCCGTTTTCCCTGAATGGATGTCGCCGTCCGTCTCCCGCGACTTTTAAGCGCCTTCGCCGCCGTACCCAGAGGTATGGATATCTCGGTAGTGGTCCCGACGTTGAACGGCCGGGAGGAGCTGTCCGGCTGTCTGGACGCACTCACCGAGCAGGTTCCCGATGCCGAAGTGATTGTGGTCAACGGCCCGTCGGCCGACGGCACGACGGGCATGGTCCGCGACCGGGACGACGTGTCGATCCTCGTCGAGATCGCCGACCGCTCGGTCACGGTCGCCCGCAACGCAGGGATCGACCGGGCCACGGGAGACGTTATCGCGCTCGTCCACCAGGCTCTCTCGGTCGAGTCCGGCTGGGCTGACGCGGTGAAAAACGGGCTCTCGGGGGCAACCCAGGCCATCACCGGGCCGACACACCAGCAACTCTGGGCCGGAATGACGACCGAAACCGAGGAGACGCGGACGATAGCCGGCCGCGACGTGACGTATTTCAATCCCGGAAACGTCGCGTTCGACGCGGAGGTGCTGGAAGCGCTCGACGGGTTCGACGAGTACCTGAACGTTGGCAGCGCCCGGGACTTCGCACACCGGATGGCCGCCAGTGATTACGGCGTCGACTGGAGCACGGCGATGTGCGTCAGCCGCGAGTTCGAGGCCGACGGCGGCACCACGGAGACCGACTGGAACTGGAAGTACCGCTCGCTCGCCTACCGGCTGGTGAAGAACTACAACGTCCGCCCAACCGTGTTGCGGCGACTCCTCAGCCACGCGGCGAGTGACGCGACGGACGCGCTGATCGATGTCGTGCGCGGGGAGACGACGCCGTCGCAGTGGCTCGGCAACGGGCAGGACGTGTTCGGCGGCGTCGGGTCCGGCATCGTCGACGGCCTCCGCGCACGCGTGACCGACCGGACACCCTGTCGGAACCCGAACGGCCGCTCCGCGCGCGCGGACCGCGCGGTGACTGTGTACGACTGGCGGTAGTAGCGGTAACCGGTACTGGCCGCAACCGTTCGACCGGAATAGGAGTTGTCGGCGGTCAGGGGGCCAGCGCCTCGATGACGCGGTTGGGATTGTTCGAGAACACCTTTCGCATCGCGTCTTCGGGAACGTCCAGTGTCAGAATCTCCATCACGGCCACGTTCGGGTGGACGCTGGGGACGCCGCTCCCGAAGAGAACGCGGTCAGGGTGTTCCAGAATCGCCCGCTCCATCGGCCGCCGGTAGCGGACCGCACTGGTGTCGAGATACAGATTGTCGTGGGTCTCCAGCAGGTCGATAGCTCGTTCCATCAGGTCCCGCCGGAGCGGGTGGGCACCGAAATGCGAAAGGATGACCGGGAAATCGTACGCTAACAGCGATTCGGCGACAGTTTCGGGCGGAAACCCTTCGCCGCCGTGGACGATGACGGGCAGTGATACGGACGCCAGTTCTGCGAGGACTTCTTCGTCGGGTAGTCCGTCAGTCGGTGGATGGATCTTGAAGCCATAGAACCGGTCGTCGTAGGCGTACTGCTCGATGTCCTCGGGCGAGGTGTGTTCCTCCGTGCGACTGCTCGCGAGGTTGCGGAGGGTCGACCCGGGACCGGTCCCCGGGTCCCGAGCGCCGTTGACTCTGGCGAAGGCGACCATCGGCCGCTCGACAGTCATCCGGGCGACGGCGTTGTTCGCTTTCAGATACGAGCCGTCTCGCTCGCCGGGAAAGACGACGGAGCGGACGACACCGGCCTGGTGCATCTCCCGTTCCAGTTGCTCCGGGTCACCCATACCGTCTCGGGGTCGGCGCTGCTCGTCGGGTTCCAGTCGCGCGTGCACGTCGACCACCCGAAAGCCGTGCTCCAACTCCAGCATCTACTATACGGTGTGTATACACCCATATTAAAAGGTGTGTAGGTCCAGCCGGGATTACAGGGACAGCACGGCGCTGTCACCCGACGAGCGGTCTACGCCGTTAGAAAGTTTTATATAGAACCGCTTGCCTTGTCTTAAGTGAGGTTCAACACATATGTCATCTGGCCAGCGACGCATGGGCGGCCAGCCTCTTTTCATCCTTGATGAGGACGCCCAGCGCACACACGGGAAGGACGCACAGTCATCGAACATCTCCGCCGGAAAGGCCGTAAGCGAGTCCGTACGGACCACGCTCGGTCCCCGCGGCATGGACAAGATGCTCGTCTCCGACGACGGTGATGTGGTCATCACCAACGACGGGGCGACCATCCTCTCCGAGATGGACATCGAACACCCTGCGGCCCAGATGATCGTCGAAGTCGCCCAGACTCAGGAGGACGAAGTGGGCGACGGAACGACGACGGCGTCCGTGCTGGCCGGGGAACTGCTGACGAAAGGCGAGGACCTGCTCGACGACGACGTCCACCCGACAACAATCGTCGAGGGGTACTCTGCCGCGGCTGAACTCGCACAGGACGCTATCAACGAGCTCGTCCTCGACGTCGACCTCGACGACGAGACGCTGGTCGAGGTCGCCGAATCCTCGATGACCGGTAAGGGCACCGGTGACGTCGAGGCCGAGAAACTCGCCGAAGTCGTCGTCGACGCCGTCCGCCACGCCAAGAGCGACAACGGCGTCCGCCGGGACAACATCGAAGTCCACACCCAGACGGGTGCGGCTTCCTCCGCGACCAAGCTCGTCGAGGGCGTCATCGTCGACGAGACGGCCGTCCACGACAACATGCCGACTTCGGTCGAAGACGCGTCCATCGCGGTCATCGACACCGAACTCGACGTCCGCGAGAGCAACATCGACGCCGAGTACAACGTCTCCAGCGTCGACCAGCTCAACGCCGCGCTCGACGCCGAGGAGCAGGAACTCAGCGGCTACGCCGAGGAAGTCGTCGAAAGCGGCGCTGACGTGGCCTTCGTCACCGAGGACGTCGCCGACCGCGTCGCCTCCCAGCTCGCCAAGGAAGGCGTCTTCGTCGCCGACAGCATCGGCTCCTCGACCGCCAAGGACATCGTCGAGGCCACCGGCGCGAAGCGCGTCGGCTCGCTGGAAGCCCTCGACGAGGACTCGCTCGGCCACGCCGACAGCGTCGACGTCGAGAAGCAGGGTGACGACGACGTGACGTTCATCACCGGCGGCGCGACCGCCGAGTCCGTCACGGTCATCGCCCGCGGCTCCACCGAACACGTCGTCGACGAGCTCGAACGTGCGCTCAACGACGCGCTCGACACCGTCATCGCCGCACTCGACGCCGGCGGTGTGGTCCCCGGTGCAGGCGCGACTGAGATCGCTATTGCCGACCACATCCGCTCCGAAGCGGCGTCCATCGAGGGCCGCAAGCAGCTCGCCGTCGAAGCGTTCGCCGACGCCGTCGACGTGCTGCCCCGCACGCTCGCGGAGAACACGGGCCTCGACGCAATCGACGCGCTCGTCGACCTCCGTGCCGAACACGAGAGCGAGGGCATCGCCGGCATCATCAGCGAAGGCCAGACCGGCGTCGTCGGTGACCCCGTCGACTACGGCATCCTCGACCCCGCCGCTGTCAAGCGCGAAGCGGTCGACTCCGCCACCGAGGCGGCGACGATGATCGTCCGCATCGACGACGTTATTTCGTCGAGCTAAGCTGGTTTAGACATCAAACCTGTTTTCTTTTGACCGCGCCAGAGAGCGGCGCGACCGCTGTAGAAACCACCGCTCAGTCGCCGCTGGGCTCGACAGAAAGCGTCAGCGTCGCATCGGCCCCGTCAGCGAGCGCTTCGACGAGGTCCCGGTCAACGTCGCCGGCCGCCGCGTCGGCGTTTACCATCACAGTCCGGTCATCGACGTAGTCGCTCGTCCGCAGGACGTGGCTCCGGTCGTTCTCGAAGGAGAGGTCGGGATGGCCGGTTCCGGTCACAGTAACGGTCTGCTCGCCGGCTTCGATAGTCGCTGTAATCGTCGCGTCGGCGTCTTGGCAGGCCGTTACGAACTCGCTGTCGAAGTCGGCAGGAACACGGTCGGCCTCGATAGCGAGGATGCAGTCACCTGCAGGGGTTAGAAAGTCGTCGCTCGTCACTTCCAGCGTGCTGGCGTGCTCGCCGGAGACGTTCTCGTGGCCCTGTGCACGGACCACTTCCTCGAGTGTCATACCTCCCGGTCACTGCCGGGCGTACTTCAGCGGGACGACTCCGACCTGACGACGGTAATCGTCACCGCACCGCAGGCGCACTCGTGGGCCTCGCGGCGGCCGGCCTCGGTCTCGAACACCAGC
The DNA here is from genome assembly GCF_009741785.1 of Haloarcula sp. CBA1122. NCBI lineage: Archaea > Methanobacteriati > Methanobacteriota > Halobacteria > Halobacteriales > Haloarculaceae > Haloarcula > Haloarcula sp. CBA1122. Next base: position 1,640 of record NZ_WPCB01000040.1, on the reverse strand, counting down.
GCTGGCTCGCCGAGCGGGCGCTCGCAGTGCTGGGCCTCGCAAGTCGGTGTCGCCGCCTCGTGTAGTTCGGTGAGCATATCTGGATAGTAGATGGCTACCTATGTCAAGGCGAGCCATCCCCGTAGTGAAAGTGAAAGTGAAGCCGTGGGGCAAAGGATATGCCCCCGCGGAACGGGCCACAAGGTATGTCGCTGGAGTGGCGCGGCGCGGCGGTTGCGCCGGACGACGAGATGCCGTCCCCGGAGTCGTGGGAACCGGTGTCAGTGCCCGGCCGGCCCGAGGGGTTCGCCGGCGCCGAGGCCGTGGCCTACGAAACGACGTTCTCGGACCCGCGGGACGAGAGCGATGCACACACGCTGCTGGTGCTGAACGGAGCATACGCGCACACGCGCGTGTGGTGCAACGGGGATCTGCTCACCAGCCACGACGCCTACTTCGAACCGCTCCGGGTTCGACTCCCCGAGAGCGAGGAGTACCGGATCGTCGTGGAGTGTCGCGCGCCGGCGGACCGTTTCGGCGGGTTGCACGCGACCGACCAGCTACCGCCGGAGCGCTGTGTCCCGGGCATCTGGTGGGACGCACGGCTCGAAACCCGGCCCGACCCCTGCGTGAGCGAGCTTTCGGCCCAGCCACAGGTATCGGAAGCCGACGTAACCGATGCGACAGTGGAAGTGTCGGCGACTGTCCTGTCCGAAGAGCCGCTTGACGACCGGATTACGCTCTCACTCCGGCCGGAGGGTGACGTTCGTGGCGGCGGGATGATGGACCGCGCTCGCGTCTCGACTGACGAGGAGACGACGTCGGTGACCTACACGATAGACGTGCGCGACCCGTCGCTGTGGTGGCCCCACGACCGCGGCGAGCAGTCCCGCTACGTCCTCAGCGCGAAGCTCGATGACGACGAACACTCGGTGACGACGGGACTACGTACTGTTTCGTACGACGACGGCCTGCAGGTCAACGGCGAGGAGGTGCCGGTTCGCGGCGTGACACTGCTGGACCCGACCGCGGAGGACGTCGTGCGGGCCGTCGACGCCAACGCAAATCTGGTCCGGGTTCGGGCACAGGGGACGCCGCCCGAAGTGGCCCGCGCCTGTGACGACCACGGCGTCCTGCTCTGGCAGGACCTCCCGTTGTCGGGCCCCGGTTCGTTCGACAACGAACGGGGAACCAATCTCGCGGCACGGCTCGATGCGACCTACGCGCAGCATCCCAGTTTCGCGGCGGTCGGCGTTCACGACGAGCCAGTGTCACCCTACGCCGACGGCCTTGGGTCCGGGTTCCTCGACCGACTACGCTTTCGCTGGCGGGCCTGGCGAACCGGATACGACAGCACCGAGGCCGAGACCGTGGCTGGGGCCGTGGACTCCGTCCCGACGTTCCCGGTGGTCGGCCCGCCCGGAATCGACCCCGACGCGGCCACGCTGTACCCGGGGTGGCGGTACGGCGACACGGCCGACCTCCCATGGCTCTGTTCCCAGTTCGGCGTCGGCGACGTCGTCGCCGGCTTCGGGGCCGGCGCGCTCGGGACGGCCGACCCGGTGGATACCCCGGGGTTCGACCGCGCCCGGCACGACCGCCACATCGACGACGGGGTGGCTGGGTCACAGGCGTACCAGGCTGACGTCGTCCGCGAGGTG
>NZ_WPCB01000037.1:0-34645 GCF_009741785.1 Haloarcula sp. CBA1122 | reverse complement strand
CCCTAGGTCGAATACCGGAAGTTCCCACACGCGGAGTTCGCGCTTCCGTTCATCGGTCAGATAGTCATCAGACACGACTTTGGCACTTGCACTACCCTGCTCGCCAGCGATATCTTGGACGTGTTCCAGTAGATCCTGCGTGGTTCGCGAATACGCATCGTACCAGAACCGCCGGCCCATGTGCGACTTCCGTGCGACGCCGTCAATCTCTTCTGGAACTCGGCCTTCTCGGCAAGGTCGTGGAACTATCCTGCGATTGTGGCTCCGTCGACGTGGCCGTTTTTCGAGCGTTCCGAGGGGAACAGATAGCCGTCGATGCGGGTGGCTTGTACTGGACTTATGTCTCTACGGTGGTTTGGTAAATATCGCTTTCAAGCACACATCGCTATATGGATTGTTGCGTTGGAAGTTGAGACTACAGTGGGTTTAACAGGACTGTGATCCGTGGTTTCAGCCGAATCAACGAATGGAGACGGATTCAAATTGCTCTCCAAACGGTCGGTCTTGTGTACAGGCAACGAATTCAGAGTGGTTCTGAGGCACCAGCCATAGTAACGATTGAAACGATGTACACACTGATCGCACTGCCGCCGTGCGATCAGGTGTGCATTGATTTCCAATGGTACTATAGTGTAGCCACTCAGACGCCGCGCTAACCCGAACGGAGTACCTCACTTTCCGATTCCATTCTTCTTCAGCAGCGTCAACGTATTATCGACTGTCACAATTGGCGAGTGCTCGTACTCACCGGTCAATTCGACCTGCATGAGTCGCTGTATTAGTCATACAGACAAGACATTTATTTCCTTCTCCAGATACCCTACTCATGAATTATCGATTGGTCCATTCAATCTTTGCCCTCATAGTTGCAGCTTCACTCATCGGTGCTCCAATTACTATGTTGGACTGGAGCCAGGAGGCAGACTTCACTACTGAGCCTATCGAGGAATCTGACATCAATGAAAACAGTCCGGTACTCCAGTATGATAATCTCTCAAACTCCGCGCAAGACCCTGTTCGACGAGCCATCGAATCCCCCGACGGCCATTACACGATTTATGGGCATGAAGACTTTCCGGACCGTTTCTTCTACAGTGATACGATCAACCCCGGAAAGGGTCAGTATGTGATTGCCTATGAGGGGCAGTACTATCGGCTCTTTACGATGTCGGGTGGCGGATTCTTCTTCGTATATTTGGTCTACCAACTGCCGTTCATCATCTATGGGGCTCTCCTCGCCGGAGTTGCGTTCATGCCGTCACAAGGTTGGACCGGAACTCGAACTGAGGCACTTATTACTGTCCCCGGAATCGCGTTCCACCTCCTCGGTCCCGAATTTGACTTCCCTTTGCTTGCCCCAATACAATTCGTTAAACTTGGAGTTATCGCCGTTATTGTCGTCCTGATAGGACTCCTGTGGGCATACATGAGGGAGAGGAACGGCAAGCAGTATATGCGGTAGCCGCAATGAATCGCGACCGGTGGGTCATCCACTCGATCTGCGACCCATTGCTTTGTGCGAGCAGCGTATTCGATAGTGTCTGGTCTTGGTCACTTGAGATGCTCGTAGCCCCAACTCTCCAGTATTGAAGCCACAGTGTCTGGATTCTCTGCCGCCAGTTCGACGAACGCCTCGCGCAGATCCGTCACCGAGACATCTTTTGAGCGCATACCGAGTTCATCGGCCACGTCGCCCCTCACTTGGTCCTCTAATTCGGCGTATTCGTCACGGAGGAACGCGACGTGTTCGTTATCGCGGTCTTCTTTGACCGTCTGTCGGCGAATGACGTACGGGATTTCGTCTGTACTCATGTTGTCGGTGCTATCGCTTTCGGATTCGGACGGAGATTCGGCTGTCGTTTCAGGTGTTGGGTCCGGCGCTGGGTCGTCTTGCTCGTCGGTCGTCTCCTCGGCGAACGGGTCCTCTCCGGGGCCTTCTTTCATGCCCGCCATTTACGCCACCTCCTCGATAGCGCCGGGTTCCGGTGGGTTCGGGGCTTCGATCTCGGCTTGCGCTTCGAGGTAGCGAGCCAATCGGTCGTACTGTGCTAGCGTTTCGACCTCGTAGTCACGTCGACGGTCGCGATGGTCTCGGACATACGTGAACGCCGAGCACTGCTGTGCCCACGACCCTTCCATTAGCGAGGTACGGTCGCCGAAGATTTCTGGTGTCGAGTACGGGATCTCGCTAAGGACGCGCTTCTGGTCGTTCGTCCCTTTCACGCCGACCGGGACGGCCGCAAGGACGCCTACATCGATTTCAAGCGTGTCTTCAAGCCCGGAAACGAGCTGTTCCAACCCCTCAACAGCGGCTTGACCCTTCGCGCTCGGTTCGACTGGGATAACCAACGACCGTGTGGCGTTGATAGCGTTGTGTAGGTGTGGGCCTTCCGTCGCCGGCGGGTCACAAATCAGCACATCGTACTCGTCACGAACGCCAGCATCGGCGAGCGTGCTGAGTAACGCGGCGTGAATATTGAACGCATCCCCGACAGCGGCGGCCTGGTCCTGTTCGCGGCGGAGCCAGTCCCTGAGATCGGCGAGTTGGTTGTGTTCAGGGATGACATCGACGCCGTGTTCAGCGGTGACGATGAGATCCTCAAAGTCACCTTTGGGCCGGTTGATCATATGCCGGGCGAGATGATCGATGTTCTTCGAGCGGTCCTTGTCGACGCCAAATAGCCGCGAGAGATTGCCTTCTTGCGGATCTAGTGGGACGACCAGTGGTTTGAGACCGGCGCGGGCGTGTGCGACGGCGAGGTTCGCGGCGGTCGTCGTCTTGCCGACGCCGCCGGCCTCGCTGTAAGTGCTGTATGAGAGCATAGCTGGTTGTTATAGCCTTCAGTTGAAATAACCTATTGATTGATTTTCCTGATTCAAGCAACTTGTTCAACTAACCGATTCAATCAACTGGTTCAATCAATTGGTTCAATCATCTAGTTCAAGAGGCAACACAAATCGACAAAATGCGGTCAGGGCACACCGCTGGCTGGCCGCGTCTGGTCGTCCGGATCGCTGTCACAAGATAGTACCATGGCTTAAGTACACAACCGCACTACAGAGGAGTCGAATGGGTTCGGAGCCGGAGTCGACGCACACGTCGCTGGAGACACTGCAGGAAGCACTCCAAACGGAGCGAATCACCTACGTCGATACGCTGAACGAGGATATCGGCGCAGTCGTCGAGAGCGCAGACCAGCTCGCCTTCGATTACGTCATCGGTGATGTCTCCGACTATGGTGTGTCCTCAAGCGACCACGTCCACCTCGATCTGGTCCACGAGGGTTCGACGATCCACTGCGTGCTCTTTGGGTACAAACGATCGACAATCGACACCACAATCGAGGATGGGATGCAGGTAGCTGTCAAAGGCTCGCTGTCGTACTACGAAGACGGGGGCAACGTCTCCGTCATCGTCGAAGACATCGTGGCGGTCGGTGAGGGCACGTACCAGCAGATCTACGAGCAAAACAGGGAACTGCTGGACTCGGATGGATTGCTCGATCCGGAGCACAAGCAAGCCCTGCCGGACTTTCCAGAACGGATCGGAATCGCCACCAGTGCGACAAGCGATGCCCGGATGGATGCGATCACCAGCGTCCACGAGCGGTATCCCGACGTGGATATCGTCATCCAGAACACGAGCGTTCAGGGCGACGATGCGATGATGTCGATCATGGGTGCGATCAGCGAACTCGATGACGACCCGCTGATCGACGTTATCGTGCTTACTCGCGGTGGTGGGTCCGACAAGCACCTCCGGGTGTTCAACGAAACGCCGCTCTGCCGTGTTATCCACAAAACCGAGACGCCAATCGTAGTTGGGGTCGGCCACGAGAACGACCGAACACTGGCCGACGAAGTGGCCGACAGACGGGTGATGACGCCGACCGAGGTAGGCAACATCGTTCCGGAGCGGACAACCCTCGACGCGGAGCTGGACACACTCGAAGAGCGTCTCAACACGGCCTACACAGCGACCGTCGAGACGACGCTGGAGACGATGGATGACCGACTCACCCACGCCTACAGACGGACCGCCGAATCGGACCTGTCCTCGTTCGAAGGCGAACTCGACCGCGCATACGACACGCACGTTCGCGATGCACTGACCGATCTTGAGAACCGGCTAGAGCAAGCACGCACCCAGTACGATCAGGAGCGGAAACGGAAACAGGAGGCCACAGCCTATCGCCGCCAGCGTCGACGGCTGCTGCTCGTCCTGCTCGCTCTGGGCCTGCTTGTTGTGGCTCTGCTCCTGTACATCCTGCTTCCACTATGAAAGACGAGACAATCGCCGACAAGACCGACCGGCTCGAACAGATTATCGAACAGCTCGAAAACGGGGACGTCTCGCTGGAACGGGCGAACGAACTCCATGCCGAGGGAACGAAACTGATCGCCGAACTCGAATCCGAACTAGCTGTTGGGGACGGCGAGGTTATCGACCGCTGAAGCCCGGTTGAATCCGTTTTGTGCTGTGGTATCCTCCCCCGCGAAAGCGTTCGAGAAGTACACGTCAGGCACAGTCTTCGCTCCGATTAATTCGTCACCCAATCGAGAGAGTCATTGTGCTGCCGGAGATACGTTGGTGCGACGTTGCCGTCCAGCTGGGGGACTGACTCACCAGCTCGGTCGACGATTGTCTGTTTCAGCAGGTCGCTGTCGGTCTCGAAGTCGGGATTGACGTGCAGCCGATAGTTGCGGTCGATAGTGAATAGTTCGCGGTCGAAAGCTGCGTGGTGAATCTTGCTGAGTGGGAGGACATTGGTGGGATCCGCCCGGTGCTGTGGGTAGTCGCTCCAGGGCAGGACATGAGCGACATCCAACAGCCCGCGGTGGTCAACGCCGGATATCGGGCAGGTCTTATCATACTGGACGAGGACTGTCTCCCGGAACTCCGGATCAACTGCACGGGCCTGAACCGTCGTTTCGTAGGTCGTTACCGTCGGAGTATCTGTGGTAGGTGCATCGGCCTGTGGGGTAGACCCAGCCCACTGCTCGACGGCGGTCTCAACGAACTGGCGGCCCTCATCTGTGAGGGCATACTGCTGGCCGTCCTTGTGGACGAGTCCGAGGCTTCGGAGCCAGTTTGCCCGCTGTTTGGCCATGTCCGTGTTGGCCGGATCCCAGCCCAAGCTTGTATGCGTCTTGAGTTGCTGGTGCCCGATTTCTTCGATTGTCATCGGAGCGGGCACAAGTGAGTACAGCAGGCTCCGGAGGCCGACGTTCCGGCGACACATGATTTCAAGGAGCGTTTCGGTCGTTTGCTCAGCGATGTAGGTGGGACCCTCCGGGCCGAGTCGCCAGTGGTGGCCGTCGCGTTCGATAAAGCCGACATCTTCGAGATAGTCGATCCGGCGCTGTATCGAGTCCCGGCTCGAAACTCGTTCGAAGTGTCCCCGGTGCCAGCCGATGAGTTCATCGGGAGTGGGCTGTTGGTCGTCGACGTACTCGAGGATTGCATTGAGTGTCTTGACGTAGTTCGTTGCGCCGCCGAACATCGGGACGATACTCCGGAGCCGGTCAGGTGGCATCTCTGGCTGGTATTTTGGAGGTCAGTACATGGTCTTTGGGACTACGCGGTCGGGTCACTAGTCAATAGCTGGACCGAAATTGAGTGCATTCCGAGTCTTCAGCGTAGTATTTTTGATAACTGTACTGGAGGGTAGACTCAGCTATAGGCTCGAAAGCGGTTGCAGTACACCCAGACAATCGTGGAACTGCTGTGGGTAAACAGCCCTACACCGGGTTCACATCCAGAACAAAACCCTGTATCCAGAGTACTGTGAAAACTACCTGGGGTGGTCAGTCACCGTTTGGATCGACGCCTGGTATTCGAACAGATTTGGGTTACGAAAAGAGCGCTTCTCATCGAAACTCAGCCGCTTGTGAACCCGGCGAAAAGACCGACAGCGATAATTTTGCTTGTGATAAACCAGCGAGTAGATGCCCTCCTCACGACGTCGATTTCTGGGATTAGCCGCCTTGGGAATTACCGGTTCAGCTGACTTCACGTCTCTCGATACGCAGAAACGTATTGGTAGTCAGTCACCCTCCGACTGGCCGATGGGCCGGTACGATCCTCCCGGAACCGGGCACAATCCCGAAGTATCAGGTCCAAAAGACGATGTAGCGGTTGCGTGGACACACCAGGCCCCGGATTGGTTTCGGGGGAGTACCCAACCGATCCGCCGTGGGAAGACGCTATACGTCGGTGGCAACGGACTCCTTGCGCTCGATACCGAGACTGGGAAGCGGCGATTCAGCTTCCAGGGGCCGTATCACTCAACTCCAGCGATTGCCCCAGCCTCGATCTATCAGACGAAGACACTCGGTATAACCGGGTCAGATGGGGTTTACGGGCTTAACGCCAATGGCGGACGGGAACTTCCCTTCACAGATATGAGTGTCGGCGGCGAGCGATGGACAGGACCGCAATCGCCGACGCCCGGTTTCTTCGGGCCGGCCGAGTCAACAACGCCGGTCACTGCGAACGGGACGATATACACGGCACTACCTGGGACGAACTCAATCGTAGCACTGAACCCGAACAGTGGGGAGATCCTGTGGCAACAAACCCATCACAAAGACGAGGCGGTCAGTGGGACGTACAACAGACCCGCGGTGGACGACGGCCTCGTGTTCGTCACCGCGTGGCCACAAGAGGCCACTGCGTATCGTGCTGATACTGGTGAGCAACACTGGCACCATGAACTCGAAGAGATGACAGTTCTGCCGCCAGTGGCGACAGACGAGGGCGTCGTCATTCAGACGCGTGAGTCAGTTCAGTTGCGAACCAGATCCGACGGCGCACTCCTGTGGGAACGCAACCTCGACGGGAATGTGACCGACAGCACGCCAGCGGTAGCCAACGGGACGATATTCGTTGCCGATGAGCGGGAGGAACTGCATGCGCTTTCGCTGGCAACCGGCGAGACACGGTGGACAGTTCCGTTCGACGGAAAAACGACGCCGGTTGTCGCTGACGGTCGCGTCTACGCTGTGGACTCACTCTGGGCACTGGAAGCGTTCGACGTCGCCACGGGTGAGAAACAGTTCGAGTACCATCCTTCGGAAGTACCCCTCTCGCCACCGATGGTCGGGGATGGTATGCTGTATCTGGCGAATCGTGGCCGAGTTCTCGCACTGGAGGAAGCATAGTGCCCCGAAAAGAGGGGGCTGGAAGCGAAAGGGTGTCTTCACCTGGACACCCATCCCCGACGCCTCGACTGTCTACTCTGGGCGTTCTCAAGTCCGCGCTCGGGCGCATTCGTCGCGACCCTGTGCTCGCTGTCCCATTCGCCGTCGTTGGTGTGCTGGTTGCACTCGTCGACTGGCTTCGCCAGCACGATTCAATTCCAATGGCACCAACCGACGCGCTCAGTCAATCGGTCAGTGTCAACTACGCAGTGTTCCCGCAAGGGACTGCACGAACGGCCCGACACGTTGGTGCGTTGGTCGACCTCGAAACACGGTATCTCCTCTGGGCTGTGGGGCTCGAAGCCCTCGTTCCACTCGCAGTCGGGATCGCCGGTTGGGTGACGATTACACGAGTCCTCGATACCCACTCAGGTCCCCGTGCGTTGAGCAGGTATCTTATCGCGCTGGCTGCGGTCGTCTCCATCCCGCAGCTGTTGGGCGGTTTCTCGGTGGATATCACTGGTTTCCTGTTCGGACTGCTGCTGTTGGCGGTTGCTCTGTTCGTTCTGACCCGTCTGTTCCTGCTTCCGGCGTTGCTAGTCACCGGACGTGGCTTTGTGACGGCACTCAGGCAGAGCTATCATCGATCACAAGGTCAGGGCATGACCATCGGCGGCCTCATCATCGTCATTGGTCTCGCCTACTGGGGTCTCGCGACCGTGCCGGTCGCCGGCGGGTTTCTGAGTACTGCGGTAGTGGCACCGATCCACTCTGTGGCGATCGGAACCGTCTTTTCGACCGGCTCTCGTGGGACAGCGGCGATCCCGGCCAACCAGATCGAATCGAGGGATGCACGCCCGGGCGAGAGGCGGTAATACGTTTGTGAGCGGTCTCGCTGTTGTGGATCGTCACTAGCGCATCACTCAGGCACAGGTTGCGCTACCACTGGTTCCAGCTTCCTCGACGGTCAAACTGTGTTCCTGACCAGTTCTGGGACACGTCCGTATTCTAGTGTAGACGTGCGTCCCGTTATCGGCGACTTTCTCGCGAGGTACACTGTCACGTCCCCACGCGTCCACCCATCAATCGTGGTCGTCACCGTCTCGCCGGGAGCGATGGTGATCTGTTGCGTGGGGACCCCATCATCAGCGAGTGTGACGTTTCGATCCCCATCCGGCCAGATCAACTGCGAGAGCGTCTTGAGCCTGTGTTCGCCATCTCTGGTCGTGACCTCGAAATTCAGGTACATCGCCTGCTCTCTGCTTTCGACAGTGTACGCTGACAGTTGATACGCTGTCGTGTCGTTGTTTTCCACAGTCAGTGTAGGTTTGAAGGGTCCAGAGACGGTATCATACTGGACATAACCAATCACAAGCGCCGATCCGAGGAGGAGCGCGATTGTTCGACGGGAGACCATCCGTAGGATCGTGTTCCAACAGGAAACAGAATATCATTCCGATTGTCTCATCCGAGTGTCACGGCCAGAGTTGATAAATCGAGATCGAATCAGCGATTCGGGTTGCGATTGCTAATGAGGGGCCAGGGGACTCCTGCAGAAAACGGGACGTATTACCGCTGGGGAAGATACGGTCTTCGGACACAGTACTGGTAGTGGATTGTGCTGATGTACTGGCCTGTCTCCGCATTCGATGGGACAGTCGAACGGACAGATAACTTCCTACACCCAGTGCTGAACCAGGAACGCAGCCGATCATATCCGTTCTGCCTGCTCCCGTAATGTCGAAAAACTCACATGGATTTAATACACTTCAGTGACAATTACTCAGTATGGTTGCTCAATCGACACAACGGCAAGACTCGTTTTTTACACTCCCATCGCATCCAGTGGGGTACCTCGCAATCGTAGCTACGCTTACCACTGCTGGCATCCACTTACTGCTCGGTCCACAGGTCATGGGATTCAGTCAGACATTGGGGACGCTGTTTATTCTGAATGGGCTTGGATTTCTTGGCGGGGTCCTCCTGTACAGTAGCCGGTACTGGCGACCCGAGCTGTACCTTGTCGCTGCGGGATACGCCATTGTCACCATTCTCGCACTGTTTGTGTTCCAGGGGTTCAGCTTTGACGCGTTCTATATGCAGGGGAACCTGAATCCGCTGGCCGTCGCAGCGAAGGTAGCTGAGGCCATCCTCGCCCTCTGTGCCATCTACTTGTACAGAACATCGGCTCCGTGAGAAGGCCATATTGACCGTCCATAGAAGAGGGACGCGTCAACGAGACACTGTTTTTCAAGGCAATCAAAGGATTTGTCAGTTAGTCCTAAATGATGGACCGGTTCAAGTCTGGGGTGACGTTCGTGGTCCTCGACCGAGTCATACTGTTGTCTCACCGATTCGGGGAGAGAGCACGCAGCAAATGAGCAGAACATCCATCAGCAGGTGCAGAGACAGGTGCTCCTTCTATTGGCTCTGCCGTTGGATACGCTCCGCCAATCAGCTTTCTTGCTCTCAAAGTCATCGTCACTCCGAGAGTAACAACAAATAAGTGGCGCGACTGGTCCGGACAGGTATGGAGATCGTGGAACTCTCAGCAAACGAGCCTGCTGTCCGGCGCTTTATCGAGGAACTCTGGCTACCGTACTACCGCGAACTCGAAGGGACTGTCGATACGTTCTCACTCGCCGACGACGTCGACCTCGTCGCGGAGAAACTCCCGTTCCGCGTCGATCGACTCGATTCGGAGGAGTATCGAACGTGGATCGCCGTCGATGGATTCACCGACGAGGCTCCACTCGCCGATGCTGATGGTGAGTTTGCCGGGTATATCGCGGCCGAAGTCGACGAAGCGCCGAGTGTCTTCGACCGCCCCGACCGACTGTTCATCTGTGACATCTACGTTGGCGAACCGTATCGTGGAACCGGACTGGCTGAGGACCTGTTCGACCGTCTCAGAGACTGGGCACGCGAAGCCGGATGTGAGGAGTTCAGTCTCGATCCGCACGTAGACAACGAGCGAGCCATCGCCTTCTACGAAAAGCTCGGATTCGAAAGGACGCAGTCTCACATGGTGGCTAGCGTCGACGACTGTGAGGAGAGATAGGAACTGATATTTGCCCGTTCGTTTGGAGGGAAATGGTGGGCTGCAATGGGCACCTTGCGTAGCGCCCACCACTTTGCTATGTCAGAGGCACGGCTGGGTTCTGGACCCGGGAAACCCAGTCAGACGACCAGCAGTCAGGGGAGCTCGAAGCGGGGACCAGAACCCACTCGGTTGTGACAGACGCCACATAAATAGCCTTTGTGGAACCACGGTAGCAAATACCACGCATCAACCCATTCACAATAGTGGCCAGCTCTACCACCCTACCGATGTTCCAGTGGCGTACGCACTTGGACGTACACACTACCCCGTGGCTCCGCTGTGTACACCAGCAGAATGGTGGATAGGGGTGGGAGAAGCGGTCTGCAACGCACCATCCGAAGTCGTCTACTTCGACGACGGGCTCTACCCTGAAACAATCGATGGGATGGGTGAGTCCAATGGAATTGGACAGGGCACGGAACCCACTTGCTCCTGATACGAGTGGCCACGAAAACGCTTGTGTCACCCCCACGCTGTCTGTCGATTTTCCGATTACACAACTCACTCAACGATAAACTTCAATGAGACACGCTTGCACGACTCCGACGGTCCAAGCAGCAAAGGCTTGGGGAGATGATGTGCAGCTGGGGGGAGCGGCGTGCTACACACCATTGGAAGCCGTCATCTACGACAACGGGTTCTGGATCCGGGCCGATCGGTGAATCGGATACGATTCAGGGGGGAAGTGGAGTGGGGGACCAGAACCCAACTATTCAGTACGTGCTTGGTATCAAAAATACTTGTGATTCAGAGTTACAGTCTATCCATCCGACAACTGCAGAGGCTCCACCGTCCCGCCACCAGAAGGTGGCTCGATGACTACCCCACCGAGCGTTGGCGAGATCGGTACTCGTCGCCTGTACTACCGTTCAAAATGCTCAAATCTGATTTTGATACTACGCTCGACCTAATACCCGACGACAGTAATTCGTGAACACAATGGTGACAGTCTCCGCATTCAAAGACGGATCCGCTGCCCTCCGAGAAAACCCGATCCTGTTCGTTGCCGGGCTCCTCATCGGGGCCGTAAGTCAACTCCAGTACGTGGATCATCTGATCGAATCACCACTACTGTCAGCGGGTGTCTCTCTCGTATGGCTCATTGTGTTCCCGTTCGTTCTCGGTGGCTTCATCGGCACCGCACAGACCGCAATCGAAGGAGTAGACGCGTCGTTCACCCAGTTTTTCATTGAAGGGCGAACACATTATTTCCCACTTCTCCTCGCAACTGTGTTGTTCATACTTATCGTGTTCGGGACCGCTGTCGGACTCGGATTTATCGGGTTCATCCTCGGTATCGGATCGATGGCACTCGCCCCAATTAACGAGATGGCTGCCTTCGTCGCCGGCGTCGGATCTATACTCATCTGGCTGCTGTCCATCCTCGTTGTCATTATGTTCGTGCAGTTTTACGACACTGCGATTGTCATCGAGAACGAGAGTGTTACTGATGCGTTCCGAAAAAGTGTTGCACTCGTCCGCTCAAATCTCAGAAGCGTCGTTGGATTCTCGCTGGCGTGGAGTGTCCTGCTGAACGCCTTCTTCATCCCCGAATATCTCGTCCGGTTGACGCTGACGGACGCTGGACCGGCTGACGTATTACCGATTGAGATAGGGATTCCGATGACCGTCTTGCTCCCTCTTGGGATCGCTTTGTCTTCAGTCGGCTTCGCGTATTTTTATACGGTCTACACGGCCTATTACTTGCGATTGACTGCTGTCCCGGAATCAACATAAACACCGACCAACAATTACAACCGATAGTTTCGAACAGCAACCAGCCGGGTCAGATCCCGTGCTCCAGCCACAGCAGCTACTCACACACATGGCACGACTTCTTCCAACACAAACTGACGCCGCCGTCGAACGAAGTGATAACCCCGCTATCTTGAGTCTCGATGACGACACGACACGGGAGGTAATCGAAGCGTTGTCCTCCGAGACTGCGTACGAGATTTTCCAACTGCTCAACGAAACGCCAGCGACACCGGCACGGATCGCTGAGCAACTCGGCCAGAGCCTGCAGAACGTTCACTATCATTTGGAGAATCTCGAATCGGCTAGCGTAATCGAAGTGACTGACACCTGCTATTCGGAGAAAGGCCGTGAGATGAGTGTATACGTCGTATCAGAGGACCCGACACTCCTCTTCCTCGGCACTGAGGACGACCGCCCGAGTCTCAAACGTGCGTTCAAATCGTTCGCTTCGCTGCTTGGTCCCCCCTCGGTTTTACTCGCTATCGGCGAATCCGTCTCACAGTTCCTCACTGCCGAATGAGCGAACACACCGACCCCCCAGTCCGAAGCGCTTCTACCAGTGACGACACAAGCGAGTGTGACGTGGCACCAACGATCAAGTCACGGGAAGATATCGATGGCTGTGGTTGTCTCGAATGCCGAAACATCGAGACGACGACCACCAATCGGACCGCCCTTGATGCATTGGTCTGGTCCGTTCGCCTGTTTCGCTCCTACCCCTCGATCATCGCCTTCGCGGGTGTGACTATCTTGGCCAACCGACTTCTCGAGACGGACATCATCAACGGGCTCCCGATGCCTGTAATCGGCGTATTCGATGCTCTGACGGCGTTTGTGTTCATAATATTGATTCGAGCTTATGTGGGAACAATTGTCGCCGGAGAACTGACTGATAACTCTGTAACGATACGCGAAGGAGTCCATCGGAGTATCACCCGGACACCGGCGTTGATTGGCGTAACACTGCTTATCGTTTTTTCTGTAATGACGGTTCCGTTCTTTCTGTTTCTGCCACTACTCCTCTTTGCTGGCGCTATTCCGGGAAACCCCGCAGATATAATTGGCTTTCCCGTCGTTGCGGCGGTGGGTGGGCTCGTTTTTGCCGTGCCGTTTCTCGGCTTGCTGTTCAAGTTCTGGTTCGCACCGGAGGCCTGCGTTATCGGCCAATATGGCCCTCTCAAATCACTTCGGATTAGCTGGCAGATTACGACGAACTACCGTCGGAAGTTCGTGCTCATCGCAGTGATCGCTATCGGGAGTGTAAGCAACCTCTATCTACCCGAGATAGGGACGGGCGTCGCTTCGGTGACGCCTGTTTTGCGTGTGTTCTCTACAAGCGTTGGAGACCTACTTTCAATCGTGTGGGCGAGCGCGTACGCCCACCTCTACATCCAAGAGATTGTATCGTAAACGCAGTCCCCCAGACAGAAACAGGAGGAAGAGTTAAAGAGACCGGACAGCACAGCGACTTCATTTGTTTTAGATAGGTTCCGCTGAATCGACTTCCCAGCGTGTGTTGGCGTGATTACTCGATTTCTAACTGACCACTTCGGCCGCCCTCCTCGCCATCATTTTCGTCCCATTCGAGTTCGAACTCGACACTTAGCTCCGTCATATTGTCTGCCGGCCCTTCACGTTCGGCTTTGACCTCGAAGGTCGGTCGGGCAGGGGGATCCAGCGTTACGGACTCGGAGCCTGCTTTCAGGTTGATAGCGTTTCCGCTGTCGAGATTATCCGCGACTTTCCGGAGGTACGATGCGATCTCTTCTCGGCTCTGATCACTTTCTGACTTGAACAGGACTTCTTCGGGCATACAGGAATCGATACACAGCCTGCACCAATAAAGCCGCCTGCCGTGTGGGTGCGACGTGATTACGTTCCGTCGACTGCCCGATACCGCCGGTACACTGAGTGGGACACGTTTCGAAGAACGTCTCGTCTATTCCCAGCGATGTGCAATCGTCTCAGCGTTGAAGTGTGCTGTTTCCGATCTTCAACTGATGACGGAACTAACGTTCCACGGACTTAATATCGGGCAAGTCGAACCGAACGACGACCTCGTCGACCGGATCGTCGAGACAGCGGCTGCAGAGTATCCCCTGACAGACGGTGACATCGTCGTCGTCACCGCGAAGGTCGTCTCGTTCGCCGAGAACCGACTCGTTGAAGCCGACGAGGTCGAAGTCACTGACCGCGACCACCGGGTGGCAGACATCACCGGCATCGATCCGCGAGAAGTGGCCGTCATCTACGACGAAAGCGAGGTCATCGGTGCGATCCCGATTGCAGAGGTCGGCGAAGACGTGCTGTTGGAACATGCCGTAGACCCCGAAGCGGCACAGGAGGCACTTGCTGAGGTCCCAGCGATGCTCGTGACCGAGCGGAACGGTCGACTCTGTACGAACGCGGGTGTCGATTGGTCAAACAGTCCGGACGGGATGATGACGTTACTACCTGAAGATCCAGACGAGAGTGCCCGTCGCCTCCGCGAGGGAATCGAGGCACAGACTGGCGCAGATGTGGCTGTCGTCTTGGCCGACTCGGAAATTGCCGGCCCGGGTTCGATGGATCTGGCGATCGGGTGCTCAGGGATCGAGGCGATCGATAACAACTTCGGACAGACGGACCTGTATGGAGAGCCGAAGGTCGGCGGTGTCGACCTCGTCGCAGACGAACTCACCGCCGGGTCGGCGTTGCTGTTCGGACAGGCGGACGAACAGATCCCCGTTACGGTCGTCCGGGGACTGGAGTACGAAGACGGAGAGGGCGTGCCGAATTCGGGCGGTGTCGTCCGCCGCGGACTCCGCAAGAGCGTCCAGCTAACGGCTCGCCTGAAGGCCCGCGAGTGGTTCTGATAACGACGTTATAATCTAGAGTCGGGATACTGGAGAGGTCATCGAACTCTCGGTACACATTGACGATGATGTGCCTGTGCTGACAGTCACTCGGCCGCGCGATCCATCGGGTCTTCGAGTTCACCGGTGATTGCCTCGAAGGCGTCTGTCGCGGTGAGGAGACCCACGACATCGTCGTCTGCAACCACGAGGGCGAGTTCCTGACTTTCGTCCTGACACCGGTCGATGAAGTCACTGATAGTCGTCTCAGCAGCGACAGTTAGCGGCGAGGTTGCCAGTTCTTCGAGTGTGGTCGTCCCCGAATCCAGCGCTTCGTAGTTGTGCAGCACCGTCGGCGCGTAGACAACACCCACGAACGAGTCCAGTGAGCCTTCGATCAACGGAAAGCGGACGTATGGCATTCCGTCGATCCGGTCCATGTTCGTCTCGAAGTCGTCAGTCGTCGAGAGCGCGACGATGTCACTGCGGTCAACCATGATCTCACTGACCGTCGTCGCGCCGATGTCGAGAGCGTTGATAACTTCAGTCCGTCGCTCTTCAGGGATATCGAGTCGGCTGAGCGACTCGCCCATTTCGCTACGCAGTTCGGCCCGAGTAGTTGCGAGATCGCTTTCGGCCTCCGATTCGGTCCACGAACGGGAGATCTCAACGCCGAAGAGGCCCAGCAACGTTTTCGCCACCCAGTCCGCCGAGATGATTACCGGATACATGAGCTTTGTCCAGGCGTACAGCGGGCCCGAACCGTACCTGGCGACGAACTTGGCACGCTCGATCCCCAGATACGTCGGTGCCTGCTCGCCGACAATAACGTGCATGAGATTGACAACGACCAACGCGAGGAGGACAGACAGTGTCGTGTGTCCGCCGCCGGTGACGCCAACTGCACCCAGTAGCGGTCCCAGGACTGCTGTGACGGCCGGTTCAGCGACCACTCCCAGGCCGACACTGCAGATGGTGATCCCCACCTGACAGCCTGTGAGAAATATCTCCAACCGCTTGGTCATGTTCCAGGCGCGTTCAAGTCCACGTCCATTACCGAGAAACTCCGCCTCCTCGAACTGCCTGACGCGGGTCATCGCGAACTCGGTCGTGACGAAAAAGCTGTTTCCCAGAAGGAGGGCGACACCACCGAACAGACGGAGCCACGTTACCAGCGAGATAGCCATCAAATCCTGGTTTCTCCGGGCATTATCTAAATCTATTGTTGACACGCCGGAGTCGGACGCTCTATGTAGATTTAGGACCTCACAAAGCCGGTTAGTTGAGACGTCTGCTTGCTGCGAATGTGCCTAGCAAACAGCAGCAAGCAGACAGTGAAATTCACGAGTACCAACTCCTTAACTTCCTCGTCAACCGGCTTGACGAGGAAGTTTCTCTCGGTCTTGCGAACGTTTCTATGACACGCTGGTGTCTTAACCAATAGCGACCGCAATACTTCCCGACTGTTGGTTAACGCTACTTTTGTGTCTCCCCGGTCGGGTGAGGGATTTCCTTCATGGACCCGACTGAAACAGTTCCAGACTACGAGCGCTTCGAGCGCGAACAGATCGCACAGGACCGCGACCGGCAGCGTCCCGATACTGTCGAGATCGACGAGCCACGAGGCCGTGAGGTGGTCACCAGTCTACTCAATGAGGGTGTGGTTGAGCCAATTCCTGAACAAAACGTCTTTCAGCACGTTCCATCCGGGCAGTGTTTTGACTCCGACATGGCGCTGGTGTACTTTCATAAGGGCTGGGAGGCTGCCACCGAGGAGTAGCGGATTTGCGTCTGTTAGACTCTTAAGTCAATAGAATGAGCTACCAGACTATCTATTTGCGTTAACTACTCTCGGAAAGAATTAATTGTCACAAATACACATATGGTACACGTAAAGGCACTGTCTAGTTGAGCGAGTTTGAGAAGCGAGGAGGTCTTAGTGAGTTTTGTCCATGAAGCTCGCAGACCTCCTCAGAGAAACGTTAGACGAGGACAGTCAAGACGTTTGGGAGAACGAGCGCACCCCGACACCAGTCCGGCGGTTTGGGGTGCGTCTCCACACGGCGGGGCTGTCGATCAGGGAGACAGTCGCAATTTTAGACTTGCTGGGTGTCGATCGCTCTCACGGAGCGGTCTGGAACTGGGTTCACACGCTATCGGAAGCACAGAGCGACCCGCCGACGGCGGAGCGTCGCGGGTCGCGGTCGACGAGAAACAAATCGAGGTTGACGGCGAAAAGAAGTGGCTGTACGCCGCCGTCGACGTTGATTCGAAGCTGTTGCTAGAGGTCGACGTGTTCAGCCGCCGCGGGACCGACCCCGCGGCAGCGTTCCTGCACCGACTCACTCAGAAACACGATGTCGACGATACAGAGTTTCTCGTCGATGCTGGCGGCTATCTGACTGCCCTCTCACGCCACGATTTGAGCAGTCGGCTCAACTACCGAAGCCGGAACCACATCGAAAAGTGGTTCCAGACTGTGACCATGCGAATCGACCGCTTTCATTTCTTCTGGAGGGGCAGTCAATCCAGCGCGAAACAGTGGCTACGACGCTTCAGACACCACTACAACCACGAACGACCCAACCAAGCACTTGACGGACGAACGCCAACTGAGGTCATCCAAAACTAGACAGTGCCTAGAACTTGAGATCCCGAAAACGTGACTTCCCCCTCTCCCCAGTAGTTGAGATTGGCCATCTCAATGCATATGGCTCGTCTCTTGTTAGGCTATGATCTAGAGCTGGTCGATTGGCTTGTTAATAATCTCGAAGACTTCGCTTGCACGGTAGAACCGATTACGCTCTTTTCCAGTGAGTTCTTCGAGTATCCCGTCATCTTCGAGTTGTCCAATCAGTCGGTTGGCTGTGCTGTATTCGACATCCAACCGGTCGGCTGCTGTGTTCACGTCCAAGTACGGATCTTCGAAGAGTCGCATGACCAGTTCGAGGATATTCTCAGACCGCTCGCTCTGGTAGCGCTGTTGATAGTCCTCTCGGAGGTCGACCAGTAGGTTCGCTCGCTGGTGAGCTTCATCTGCCTGTGACTGCACACCACGTAGAAAGAACAGCAACCATTCTTCCCACTCACCCCGCTGACTGACTGCCAGTAGGTGATCGACGTAGTCCGAACGTCGTGCATTGAAATACGAACTCAGGTAGAGATACGGCTCGGGCAAAAGACCGTCACGTTGTAGGAGGAGACTGATCAATAGCCGCCCGAGTCGTCCGTTCCCATCGAGAAACGGATGAATCGTCTCGAATTGGTAATGAATCAATCCGATTCGGAGGAGTGGATGTAAATTCGTCTCTTGGTTCGCATACTCGAGCAAGTCTTCGAGAAGGTCAGGGATTTCGTTCGGTGGTGGCGGCACGTACCTGGCGTCTTGGATGTATGGCGTACTGCCGATGAAATTCTGGGTTGTACGAAGTTCACCTGGGTCAGCCTCATCCCCACGGACACCCGAAAGCAACCGGTTGTGCATTTCGCACAGCAATTCGACGGTAATTGGATCGCCAGCTGTGATCGCATCCAATCTGTGCGTCAGGGCGTGTAGATAGTTCACGACTTCCTGGGTGCCCTGCTGTCTGTCTTCGTCGATAAGAGCTTCCTGTCCGGCCTCATAGGCGTAGATATCCGAGAGGGTAGCATGTGTTCCTTCGATTTGCGAGGATTCCAGGGCTTCTTTTCGAATGAACGGTTCGATCAGGATCTCTCTTGAGCCAACACGTGGGCCGATACCGTGGAGTCGTCCAAGTGCCTGTGTCGCCTCGGCCAGCGGTGTAATGAGCTGTTCAGTGTCAGTTGAGGGGGGAAGCGGGTCAGGCCGGAACGCCGAATACGTCCCTTTCGGCGTTGTCGTGGGAATGATTTCGTCAGGGGCCGTCTCGTCGAAGTCATCTCGCTCCATCAGTGGTATTTCTACAGATATGCTGGCCACTATTGGTATTTACGGGACCAAATCAAAATAGTATGGCTGTTGATTGCACCGTCACCACTACTCGGGATTTCTGGAGACAGATTTGATATACAGCTTTCGCCCCCTATCTTGCAGGTGAAACAACTGCTCAGTAAGGTGCTTAGTTATCAACAGATGACCCCGGCTCGGAGGTGGTTCTCTCACGTACTGCTTGGGTCTTTCCCCTGTTATAGAGCCAGAATAGGACGAGTAGCGTCAGAGGGAACAATACAATAGCGATGATGGCAAGAGGCGGGAAGAGGAGGAATAGACCAAATGTTTTCCACGAAACGAGGGTGTCACGGGGCATAACTGAACTTCCGGTCAAGGCAATATCTGTCTTGTGGACTTCAAAAAAGTGAGTTTACGTACCTTCCCTGTACTGAGCAGTAAACGGATTCTTGAGCCTGCCGTGGCCAGCATCTCGTAGTGGTTGCGAGTTGCGACTCTCAACGCAGTGTCTTTCGACGAATCGCACAGCAGTCATACGCTGAGTGGCCAGCATATGATTCGACTTCACTCTACGACCGGAGTTCTCTCGCCGGCCTGAAAGAAGACATCTGGACCGTTGCGTCCACATGGTTCGACCACCAGGCTCACCACTCCGTCGACGAGTTCGTATCTCACTACCCAGTAGCGTACGTCGAGTTTGGGCCACATGTCCGGTATTTTGGAGCTATTCAGTACGAGATGGCTCAACTGTTCCGATTATTTCTACTCAAAGAACTTCACGGCTGGGCCCACGAGACGGCACTCCTCACGTACCTCACTCACCATCCTGAACTCCGTGAACAACTAGACATAGAGACGGTCCCAGACCAGTCGACGCTATGGCGAAGCTGGCACGAACGATTCACTACAGAGCTTCGCGAGACAATTGAGGCAGCTGCGCGGACAATTCTAATCAAAGCTCAGAACGCGGGCGTTGCTGTTCCGCGCGAGCCAGAACGTAGCTTTCCATCGCACGATGACGAAGCGAACAAATCAGACCCAGACGATCAAACCGTTCTTGACGAAGCAGCATCGATTACGGACCACATCAGCCACGTCGTTTTCCCAGCATTCTCACTGAATCGCGGTGATGGCTGTGAAATCCACGAGAACGCGTACTGGGACTTACAAACGTATCTCGGACTTCGGGAACGGTTGGCTGCTAACGAGGGGGCTCGCAGTTTTGTTCACGAGTCGACCCGTGACCGGACACCGCTGGGTCACGCCCATCGCGAGCACATTCGTGATCTCTCGATTGAACAGATTCGGGAGATGTACCGACGAGCCGTAAATCGATTACTCGATGAAGTTGCAGAGACAGAG
Source organism: Haloarcula sp. CBA1122 (assembly GCF_009741785.1). Lineage (NCBI taxonomy): Archaea > Methanobacteriati > Methanobacteriota > Halobacteria > Halobacteriales > Haloarculaceae > Haloarcula > Haloarcula sp. CBA1122. Next base: position 14,535 of record NZ_WPCB01000037.1, on the reverse strand, counting down.
GAGTTCTTTCGAGCTGGGATTGTTGCTATCGATATTACGGAAGCCGACCCGTTCACAGGCGACAGAACCGGGCACGAAGACGAGATTATTGGGACCAAGGAGAAGACCGATGAGTACGCCTATCAGTGGGCTACGGTCCAGTTAGTCGGCAATGCGTCCCAATCGTGTTAGACGCACGTCCGGTTCGGAAAGGCGAGACTCGCAAAGAGATAGTCGAGGACCTGCTCAACTCTGCCGAGGAGTTGGTTCACGTCGATAATGTGCTGATGGATCGGGAGTTCGACAGCCAGCATATTCTAGAGCTGCTCAGCCAGCGTGGACTGTCGTATGTTGTCCCGAAGCGGATGCAGACCAGCGAGAAAGCCCAAGCCAAGCGATTGCTCCAGCGGGGTCAAGACCGATACGAGACTGATCGGAAACTCCATCTTGGGAAGAACGAGTGGCACGAGACGACGCTGATCTACCGTCGGCAAGAAGACTCTGAGCACGACGATCACCGGCAATACTCGGTATTCATGACAAACACCAGCAGCGCCTATCTTACCGAGTATGGGTATCGCTGGGAGATTGAAAGCGGTTATAAATCGATCAAGCGCTTCATGGCCGCCACGACATCGAAGGATTTTGGCCTCCGATTCTTCTACTTCGCATTCGCGTGTCTGTTGTACTCGATTTGGCGAGCAGTCGATTTACTGGTACAGGTCGAATTGACTGGTGAATACGAGCATTCGCCGATCGTAACAGCCGACAATACGCTGACGCTGTTGAAGAAGGAAACGGGAATCGGATAGTGAGGGGCTCTCTCCGTGTTAGCGCCGCGTCTGAGTGGCAACGCTGTCGGAAGTCGTCTAAATTCGCGAAAATGAGTGGCAGTGCAACAAGATCAGGTGTTTGGAGAGCAGTCTGTGCCAGTTCCCGATCACTGAACCAGCCGAAACCACGCATCATAGCCCCGCTAAACCCCCTGTAGTCTCAACTTCCAGACTGAGGCTGCTAGTTGAGACTGGCGCTCTCAATGCATACGTCTTCGAATCGCTATTTCAACGAGTTTTAGCACAACCGAACGGATAATGTGGGGAGGTCCCCCATTCAGAACAGTCGCTCAATCAGGCCTCGGTCACGGTGTTTCTCCGCCAGCAGTACCGAACACTCCACGTCGTCAACAACGTCTAACACGAGCGACCTGGAGACGAGTCGGCGAAGTAACCCTTCCTCAGTCGCGCCAAGGAGCAGGAGTGTGGCGTCATCAGCGGCATTCATAATAGCTGTTTCGACGTCACCGGATTTGACGAGGAGTTCGGCGTCCTCTAATCCCTGGTCGGCCGCCCAATCCTGGAGGAACTGCTCGCCTGCCCCGCGGTCGTCGTTGACGTTGAGCAGCGTCACCTCGGAGTTGTATTCGGACTGGAGCAGCTTCGCAATGTTGGCTGACAGCTCAGAGTCCGGGCCGCCAGCTGTGGGAAGGAGGATACGCGAGGGGTCGAACCCGCGGTCACGGAGGACGAGGAAGTCACAGGGGACCGCCTCGGTGAGTTCGTCCATAGCCGATTCGGCCCGCCCTGGTGAACCGTGTGAGTCCGGGCCCCATCCCATCACGACGAGGTCGGCGGTGTGTGTGCGGGCGGCATCGAAGATGGCTTCGTAGGATTTGTGCGAAAGGATAGTATGTGTCTCGACATCGACGCCGAAGGTTTCAGCGTCCTCACGGGCGCTATCAAGCAGGTGCTGTGAGCTCTTGTCTATCTCGTCGGACCGCTCGGCAGCGGCCGAGAGCGCCGTCTGGTCAGGCACCGTGACGATGTGGGTGGCAATTACACTCCCGCCGCGCTGTTTGGCGACAGCGCTGGCGAGTGTGATGAGGTCCTTCTCGTGTTCGGGATTGGCCAGGGGCACCATCACACGGTACTGTCCGCCATCGGGTTGGACGCCGGCCGCCGCGTTGACGGCCGCGTCGGGCATCTTCTCGGACCGTGAAATGATGTGTTTCGAGAGGATCCCCTGTTTTTCGGTACGTGAGCGGGCATAGAGTCCGTACCATAGTACCGCCGCGGCGGCGATACCAAACGAAAGCAACAGGGCGTCTCCGGCGACAAACACCAGCAACGCAAAGGAGAGCACGACACCGAGAATCGGCATCAAGGGATACAGTGGGACGACGAAGTCGGGCGTGTACTCCTCGGGGTTTACGTACCGCATGACGATGAGTGCGAGGTTCAGCAACCCGTAGATGATGAGATGGAGTCCCGATGCAGCGCCCGAAAGCAGCGTTAAGTCCCCGATGACGATAAACAGGAGAATCAGACCGCCAGTGATACCGATGGCTCTGTACGGCGTTCCGTACTTCGGGTGTATCTCGTTGAGAGCTGGTGTGACGATCCGATCGCGTCCCATGGCGAAGTTGATACGCGAGGACGCGAGGATAGAGGCGTTCGCACTGGAAGCGGTAGCGAGCAAGCCGCCGAACAGGAGTGCACCACCCATCGCGGCCCCCTGGATGTAGCTCCCGACCTCGACGACAGCGATGGGGTTCTCGGCGTCAGAGCTGATGATGTCCGCGATGAAGCCCTGTGGGACGGCTGCGCTCATGATCACCAAGACAAGCGCATAGATGACAGTCACGATGACGACGCTGCCGATGACCGCTCGCGGGAGGTTCTTACCAGGGTCTTTGATTTCCTCGGCGACGCTCGTAATCTGGACGAAACCGAGATAGGAGACGAAAATGAGGCCCGTGGTTTCCAGGGTGGTGACGACATCAGTAGCAGCCGGGAGGTTCGACGGTTCGGCTCGGAGCGTCCCGAGGAACGTAAACACCGTGAGGATACCAATCAGCAGGACGACGATGATGTTCTGAAGCCGGCCGGTCTCCTTCGCACCGACGTAGTTGATGAGGACGAAGAAGGCGCCACCGACGAGCGCGATTATCTTCACTACGGTGATCGATATCGGACCGACACCGACACTACCGGAGAGACCGAAGATGCGGGCAATGTACCGGCCGAACCCGACCATGTAGAAGGCACTGGCGAAGGCCAGTCCGAGCCAGTTGGCCCAGCCAGCGACCGACCCGAACATCGGCCCCAGCGCGTGATTGACGTAGTAGTAGGCCCCACCTGATCGGGGCATCGCAGTGCCGAGTTCGCTGGCAGACAGTGCCGTGAACATGGCGATGATGCCACCCAAAACGAACGCCACAGACGCCAACGACCCAGCCTTGAGGATAGCCTCGCCCGGCAGAACGAAGATGCCTGCACCGATCATCGTTCCGACACCGATGGTCAGCGCCGCGAGTGGTCCGAGGTCCTTGGCGAGGTCTTCCTCGCTCATGACTCTTCCTCTCGGGGGAGCGCGATGACGGGGCGATTTGCCTGGGTCACCAGCTTCACCGAAATGTCGCCGGACAGAAACTGCATGAGGCGATTCCCGCCGCGGGAACGGTAGGCAATGGCACTGGCGTCGACCTCGTCAGCTGCGTCGAATATTTTCGCTGCGACATCCCGTCCGTAGGCGGTGTGGTCGTCGGCGTCAGGGAACACGGACCGGACAGCGGCGTACGATTCCGCTGCGAGGTCCTCGGACTGTTCGACTGGTGTCTTGTCCGGGACGCCACCGCCTTTCTCTACAACGTGAAGGGCGGTCACATTGGCTGGCCCGTATGGTTCAAGCGCGGTTGCCGTCGCTAACGCGTCGGCTTCGTGAGCGACGGGAAGAAGCACGTGTGCAAGGATATCTTCGTCGTCGGTCTCACTGCTCATACTGGTAGGTTCATCCACTATCTGTTAAGAGTGTGTATCCAGTTCCGTAGTGTGTGGGGCCAGTCTATGACGGATTGCGGCTCTGCCAACTCAATACTACAAGGCAAACATTTCATCAGCTTGATGTTTCTCGGTGGGTATACAGTCGTTACAGTATTTTGATAAGCTCTCCCCACATAACGCCGATACGAGATAGCTGTGTCCGATACGCTGGATTCGCCTCAATCACGGATGGCCATGATAGCTACTCTTCTGGAGGCGTCTCTCAAATTCACTTTAGCTATGGGGGTCCGTGCCACTCTTGTAGTATTGGCCCCGTTCTTTCTCTACGTCATTACAGGTATATCTGCAATTTTGCTCGGATGGCCTGCTCTATCGTATCCAGTCTTTTCACTCGAAGCAGACCCATTTTTTGTAAGTGGTGGGGCACTGATGGGACTATTTATGCTACAGAGTTCCGGATCGTTCGTTTTGTACCAGATGTTGGTCGGGATAGAGGATAATAAATCACAGCTTGCTATCCTGTTTGGTTTCATTAGTCTCGGGTGCAGCGGGGCAGTACTTCGAGTTACCCTCCCGCAGGCGATTCAATTTTTTTGATCCTTATGTGAACTCTCGTTTCCTATCGTTTGTTTCATACTGGGCCTATAGGTAGCGGATTCTGTCTCAACGACGCTTTCTGGAGATAGGATGTATCCACAGAGAGCACAGTTTCTATACTCGTTCGGAAATCGGTCAGCGAATTTCGGAGTCCAAGAGCATAATACGGTGATCCAGAGTGCTCTACAGGCGAGACAGGCTGAGTGCCTCGGAGCTTGACCCCGAGGCGGTTCACTCCTATCGCTGCCAGAAGCTCGGCGTGAAGACTACCAGCACGGATATAATCTCAAGTCTCCCGATCCACATTAGAACCACCATATAGAGCTTGGCCGGCGCAGAGAACGGCCGGAAGTTGTCCATTGGGCCGACGATACCCACACCCGGACCGATGTTCCCGAGTGTGGCAATCGTGGCACTGATTGCTTCGAGTGCGGAGATATCGAGGCCGATACGGAGTGCGTCTAAATAGATTAACACGGTTGAAAACACGAATATCGAGACGAATGTGAATATAAAGACAAATATGTCTCGAACAGTCTCTTCGTTGACTGTATCGTCGTTCAGACGAATTGGTCGAATAGCCGACGGATGTATTGTCGTGAACAACTGTCGACCCATCGCTCGGGAGACAATATACCAGCGAATGATTTTGACAGACCCCGCTGCTGAGCCGGCTGACCCGCCGAGAAACATGGCGAACAGAAGAACCAGTTGAGCTGACTCTCCCCATGTATTGAAATCCATACTGGCATACCCCGTGGTCGTGATGACCGCGATTGTCTGAAAGAGTCCCTGGCGTAGCGAATTTTCCAGATCCCCGGAAAGCTGACCGATATTGGTCGGAATCTCCGCTATCCCTAATCCAGTTACTAAGAGGACAGATAAGAGCGAGCCAATGGCAGCTACAGCGAGGAGATACGTTCGGAACTCTGGATTCTTCGTTAGTTGTCTCGGTTCACCGTTGAAGAGGTACCACAATAACGCGAAGTTGGTTCCGGCAACGATCATGAACGGCATCACTGCCCACTGGACGATGGGAGCGAAGGCTTCGACACTCCGTGCTTCGGGCGAAAAACCACCTGTCGGCATTGTCGTAAGAGCGTGTGCAACGGCATTGTAAGCACCCATGTTTGGAGCGACCCCGGCGAAGTGCAAACCATAATAAACGAGAGCGGCGGCAACAGTGAATCCGAGATAGATCTTCCACAGTGCTCGTGCAGTTTCCTGAATCTGTGGCGTTAACTTCTCAAGTGAAAAACCGGGTGCTTCCTCGTTGATGATTTGGGCTCCAGCGACAGACAGTTCAGAGAGAATTGCGACCATGAGAACGATAATCCCCATTCCCCCAATCCACTGTGTGAGTTGTCGCCATAACAAAATCGAGTGGGAGTGCTGTTCAAAAGAGATTTCTGCCAGAACGGTTGACCCGGTCGTCGTAAATCCGCTCATGCTTTCGAACAGGGCATTCACGGGTTGTGCGATTGTCCCCTGACCAGCAATAAGATACGGGATGGCCCCAAAAATAGGAACGACGAGCCATGTGGCACTTACCATCAAGAGCGCTTCACGCTTGCCGAGTTTTCGGTCGTCACGAAGTTGTTCGAGGGCGAAACCAGCACCAAACATAGCTACTGTGGTGACAATAAACGGGAGTAGATACTCACCGTAATACACTGCAACTAGAGCCGGAACGAGCGGGGCAATGGATAGTTTCCGCAGGATTGTCCCAACGAAGCTGAATCCAGATCGCCAGTCGACGTAGCTTCTCATAGTAGAATCAACTCTCTCCGCTTAATTACCCGTCAACACCATGTTGAGAGGAGGATAGAAAAGTCTTCACGTCTCCGGATGCTGCTGGGAGTCTCGTATAGCATAGTCATCAAACTGGGATATGCAGAACGACCATTAGTGGGTGTTGTCTATTAATCAGAGTATGAACGGTTCCCGGAAGCCAATGCAAGTAGTGATTGTCGGCGCTGGCCAGGTGGGGTTAAATATCGCAGCAAGTCTTTCTGAAAACCACGATGTCGTCGTTATCGATACTAACCCCGAAAAAGTTGAACAACTCACTTATTCAATAGATGTGCTGGCGATTGAGGGAGATGGGACCTCTCTTGAGACACTGCAGGAAGCCGGCATTGCGGAGGCCGATATGCTCATCGCCAGCACAGACGATGATGAGACGAACCTAGTCACTTGTGGGACAGCAAAGACCGTCAGCGACGCCTTTACGATTGCCAGAGTCCGTAACGAGATCTTCTTTAATACGTGGGAACTGTCTGAGGGGGCATTTGGTGTGGACTTCATGGTCTCAACGAATCTCCTAACAGCTGACAATATCGCTCGCATCGTCGGACTTCCAGCAGCAGTTGATGTTGAGACGTTCTCTGGCGGCCTTGTCCAGATGGCTGAATTTGAGCTTACGGAAGAAAACGAACTTGTCGGCCAAACTGTTGCGGAGGCAGACCAGTTCGAGGCACTGACATTTGCTGCGATTGCCCGAGATGAGGACATTATTATCCCGGATGGAGACTCCCTCATTGAAGCCGGAGATAGGGTAATCACCATTGGCGAGGCAGCAAGCATTCGGGCATTTTCGAGAACAGTAGCCCCTGCTACTGTCCCGGACAAGAGTGACGATATCGTCATTGTCGGCGGCAGCGATATCGGATACCATACGGCACGACGACTCGAAGGCCAAGATATCGAGCCGCGCCTGATCGAACAAGATGCACATCGAGCACAGGAACTGGCCGAGACGCTACAACACACCCTAGTGCTGAATAACGATGCAACTGATACGGAGTTCCTCCGCAGTGAAAATATCGGCCAGGTGGGGACACTCATCACAGCGACAGATAGCGACGAAAAGAACCTTCTCGTTTCCTTGCTGGCCAAGGATGTCGGCGTCCAGCGGACGGTTGCAATCGTTGAAGACGGGGAGTACGCCCCGTTGTTTGAGGCGGTGGGCGTTGACGTCGCAGTCAACCCGCGGGAAGTTACTGCCGAGGAAATCATCCGCTTCACTCAGGAGGGACAGATAGAGAATCTCTCTCTCGTTGAAAATCGGCAAGCAGAGGTCATCGAGATCGAAGTCACTGAGGATAGTGTGCTCGTGGACCGTCCGATCAACGAAAGCATCACTGACCTTCCATCCGGAGTTGTCATCGGCGCAGTCACCCGTGGTCGTGAGTCCATTGTCCCTCGGGGTGAGACCATTATCAAGCCTGGCGACCACGTCGTGCTCTTTGTTAGTACCCATATCCTCTCAGAAGTCATGAACGCCATCTGAGGGAGTCACTGTGAATATAGGTGTTTACAACGGTCCGGAGTGTACTGCTATCAAATGCCCACTGATTCCCCATCGGACAACCACGATTCTGGACAGATCTCAGATGAAACGGTCTACGAGGAAATGGAACCGTTCGTACCCTATACTACCCGAGAGTTAGCAGACCGCATCGGTACATCTCTCGGTAACATGTGGTCGATCCTTCGAAGTCTCGCCATGGCTGGGCGGATTCAAAAGAAGGAACCAGAGCCCAATCTCCGAATTTGGATGCGTGAACCGCCCGATAATACCTGTCCACACTGTGACTACGAATTCGAAGTGAAATTTCTCCATCCTGTGTTGTCCTCTGTCAGGTATTGTCCAAACTGTGGAAAGCAAATAAGTCAAAAATAATGATTGCCCACTACCGTTCTCCTAGTTTTTAGTGCCATCGACAGGGGTCCATTTGACGACACCGATGGAGCGAATAGTCTGTTTTTCACTGGATACTCGCTCGTTTTTATTAGGCTTCCCAAACACGAGTCTGGTATGACTGTCTACGAGAGTGATCTTCCCGGTGTTGGGAAGAAGTTCGAGGTTGAAATCGGGGACGAACAACGACTCGTCATCGTCACGCACAACACCGGCAAGCGGGAGGTATTCCTCAAAGCCACAGAGGGTGCTGATTCCGAGAAACTGTTCGAACTTCCTGACCGACTGGCTCGTACTGTTGGGGCTATCCTGGAGGGTGCGCACTTCCAGCCGGTCCAATCTGAACAGGTCGAGACGATGCTCGCAGAGGGCACATTCATGGAGTGGTACAACGTCGACGACGGGTCGGAGATCGCCGGCCAAACGCTATCGGACGCGCGTGTCCGGGAGCGGACGGGAGTGTCGGTTGCTGCCATCGAGCGGGATGGCTCCGTCATGCCATCACCACAGGCGGATACGGTCATCAAGGCTGGTGACACGCTCGTGGTTATCGGCTCACAGGAGGACCTGCAGAAGTTCGATTCGTTCGTCTCCAACGACGCCGCTAACTCAGAGTGACTCCATGGCGAACGAACTGGAGGTGATGTGGTGTGGTCAGTGAAGTGGCGCTTTTCGAACTCGGAGTGTTATTTGCCGCGGTTGCACTCGTCGGTGGCATCGCCAGCCAGCTCCGGCAGTCGGTCATCCCGTTCTATATCGGCGCTGGCATCCTTCTCGGTCCAAATGTTGCCGGGCGACTCGGTCCTTACGCGCTTGACACGACCGAGTTCATCGAACTGGGAGCTGAACTCGGTATCGTGTTCCTGCTGTTCTTCCTTGGGCTTGAGTTCAACCTCAACCGCCTGCTCGCCAACCGGAGTCGCATCGGCAAAGCCGGGACGGTCGACCTCGTCGTCAACTTCGGGGGCGGGCTGGTGCTCGGGTTCGTCCTCTTTCGGGCGTTCCTGCCGGCGTTTCTGGTGGCGGGAATCGTCTACATCTCCTCGTCGGCTATCATTACGAAATCCCTCATCGACATCGGGTGGATCGCCAACGACGAAGCCGAACCGATGCTGGGGACGCTCGTCTACGAGGACCTCGTCATCGCGGTGTACCTCGTGATCGCCTCGGCACTGCTGCTTGGGGGCGGTGATATCGGGGCGGCTGTCCAGTCGATCGGAGTCGCACTGGGTGTCATCCTCCTCTTGCTGGTAGTCGTATGGTTCGGCACGCCGTTTTTCGAGCGTGTACTCGACGCTGCCTCGCACGAATTCATCGTCCTTCGAGCCGTTGGAATCACTGTTCTCACTGCCGGTGCGGCACTCGCACTCGGCGTGAGCGAAGCGGTCGCTGCCTTCTTTATTGGTATGGCCTTCTCCTCGACCGAACACGTTGAACAACTGGAGCGGTTACTCGAACCGATTCGAGACCTCTTTGCGGCTGTCTTTTTCGTTTGGATTGGCCTCGTGACCGATCCGCTGGTGTTCGCGGGTGTGCTCGCACTCATCCTTGTCGCTGTCGTGCTGACGGTCCCGACGAAGTTGGCAAGTGGGTATCTCGGCGGTCGGATATACGATCTGAATATCCGTCAGTCGCTCCGAGTCGGACTCGGAATGACTACTCGGGGCGAATTTTCACTTATCATCGCTACGCTGGCACTTTCTGGTGCGGGAACCACACTGACTGATACGGTTGCCCAGACAATCTATGCATTTGCCGTCGGCTATGTCCTAGTTATGAGTATTATCGGAACGATGTTGATGCAGTATTCGACTCCGATTGAGGGGGCTATTGTCCCCAGACTTTCAGCAGTCCTCTCCGACTCTTCCGCTGAGAACTAATCGGAAGTGTCCATTATTTCAACCATATTCTGGTAGAGAATTATGTTTCAGTTATTCAGTTTCATTATAGTTTTTGGGATGATTTCCACACTCCCCGAATGCCACCAGACGTACAGTACAACGGCAAGGGCAGCAGGAAGCAGTAACGCTGTCTGGACAACTCCTGTTTGTCCGACCAGCCATCTGGGTCCCTCGACTATCAGAGGAACGACTGTGAGTTCTGATGTCGTGGAAAAGACATAGTTGGCTACAAAATTGAAGCCGGCGTGGATCCCAACCGGAAGACCGAGCTTCCCGGTGAGAAGATAGGCAAGTCCGAGCAAGAACCCCGCAGTTAAAAAATGGACTCCATCGGCAAGTGTAAAAATCGGATGTTTAGCCGCAAAGAAGGCCGCGGAAACACTCCATGCGGTTGCAACCGTCATTGAATGTGATAACCATGGGAGATCGAGTCCGCTAATCGCATTAGTGAGCACGTACCCTCGAAAGACGAGTTCTTCGCCGAGTGCTATACTCGCCGTGATGAGAAGAGCTAATCCCATATCTTGAACGTAGTTAATCGTTAGTGCGTGTACGGGCTCCTCAACGGTTATCCAGCCACCGACGAGACCAACTCCTACCGCAAGTGTCGGGATAGCGCTGCCGATTGCGATCCCGACAATGAGGTCGATAAACCAGCGCCAATCAACCGAAAGGCCGACTGTTCGAAGTGGTCGTCGATCGATATAGTACACTGTCAAGATGACAAGGACGAATGTACAGCAGACCAATACTACTCGGAGTCCGGCGGTTCGCGACAATCCATCCCCGGATGGAGCCACGAGGTGGGGGATGGCAATGAAGATGCTACTATAAGCAAACAAAAACAGCCAGACGCGGAAGAACGCGCGTGGTCGCCCCTCTTGCTGGTTCCACACGAGCAACCGCAACCGACGGAAATACTCGCTGAGGGATCGAAGCAATTCTGGTCTCCCATATACCGTCCGACGATATGTATCCGTCGTAGAGGTAGCTAACTGCCTTTTTTATGGGGCAGTGAAATTGGAATCGACTTGTGAGCGGGGACAAAGACGATTTGATTAGTCTGATGGACGCCACACACCACCTAATTCGTGGCGCTTGTAATCCTCGTAACTGCCATCTTGGAAAAGCGACATCCGTCCGTCTTCTTCGCTGAGTGTGATAGCTGCAACGACCTCTGAGCGAACCGAGACCTCAATGGCGCTCAGATGCTTTGTTCCCATCCAGTCGGCATAATCAAGCGGTGTGTCTTCGTCGGCGTCACTTTGGCTTTTGATTCGGACCATCTGCTCTTGGATGGTGCCGTCCGTGCTGATAATAACAGCACCATCACGTGTGAACCCAACTGTGCGTGCCGCCTCGACGAGTCTATCGAGATCCTCCGACACGACCTGACAGGTTTCGGTCGGCCACATATTCTCGCCTAATGAGTCAGCATATGCCCCGGAGTGGACCCCAGTCACGATAACGAAATACAATCCAGGGCCGCGGATGTGCTCTTCCTCCCACCGATCGAAGCCAAGGCTGATGCTCTCGACCGTATACATGAGAAAATCAATCAGCTCTCTCACTGTCGTGTATTCGACTCGTAATGGATCCGGGTCCGTCATGAGAATTCGTATCCTACATTCACTGGTCTACTGTAATAAGACCGGTCGGTTACGGATTGACAGCAGATCAGGTATCGATTCGATATTGGGTCGGTTTGTGGCGCAATCATCGGCCTCAGAGAGATCCACTCCCATCGAACAGCAGGGTTAGATACCCCCCAGGCTGTTATCTCTAAGACTTTATCGGTGAGACATCGAACTGCTTTCTAAACTGCTGGACTGACTCATCGGAGCCGACGAGGACGATATGTTCGGTTCCAGTGAACTTCCGTTGTGGATCAACCGTGCTGGTGAACCCAGACTCGTCCTCGATAGCGATGACGCGACAACCCGTTTTTTCGTAGATGCCTGACTTGGCGAGTGTCGACCCAGCCAGCGGTGTGGCGGGAACACGGAGTAGCCGAATCTGACTCGCTGGTGCAAGGACATCCTCGCCGCGGAGTTCCCTGGCGACCATTCGAGCGCTCACCCGTGGAACCGACAGAACGTAGTCCGCTCCAGCACTGAGTGCCTTCCGGGTCGCATCGGTGTCACTCACCCGAACAAGAATTTCGATATCGTGATTCAGCGATCGCGCTAACACCGTCGTCAGTAGCGAGTCTGAGTCGTTTGGAAGCCCAATGATAATAGCACCAGCCGTCTCTATCCCGGCTTCTTCCAAAATCTCATCAGACCCCGCATCCCCAACAACATCTACAGTATCGCCGTCATTGATGTCAATAGTCACGACGTCGAGCCCCGCTTCGGACACGACGTCCCGTGCGGCCTCGCCAACCTCACCTTGCCCTGCGATGATGATGCGCTCGTGTCTGCGGAGTGTGCGGGCCGGCTGGATGAAGTCACTGAACGCCTCCAAGGCGTCGCGTGCGCCAGAGACGAGCAACACGGTGTTCGAGCGGATAATCGCATCCGGATCGGGCGGGAGCTGCAGTTCGCCATCTATCCACGCACCGATGATATTCGCGCCCGTTTCCTCTCTGATATTCGAGTTGCGAATTCGCGTGCCATTCAGTCGGTTCCCCTGCTGGACCGGAATTTCTGTGACCTCTATCTCTCCACCAAGGCCAATCGTGTCCGTCAGCTCCGAACTGAACGATGAGACCGCCTTCTCGGCGAGCCGTTGACCGAGCACACCGTGTGGAGACAAGACAGTATCTGCGCCCGTATCCAACAGGACATCTCGCATATCGCTGTCGTCAGTGAGGGTGATGACGTCGATATCCGGGTCGATCGAGCGAACTGTCAAGATGGTATTGACGTTCGCGTCCCCGGCATCTGTGATTACCGCCTGTGCCGTCCCTATGCTGGCCCGCTCGAACGCCGCCGTATCCTGTGGGGAGCCATGAATAACGGAGTACCCCGCATCAGAGAGATCCTTGGCGTTTTTTTTCGGACGAGGAAATCAAGACGTATTCGATACCGAGCTCTTTGAGTTCCTCAAGAAGCACGGCAGAGTCACGGCGATATTCACAGATGATGACATGGTCCTGTTTCGGAGTGAGTCGATTGTCAAGGTTGACCTCTGCACCAGTGAATAGCGGGATGATGATGAGCCGGAGCGTAAAGAAGCCAAGCGCAATGCCGGAAATTTGGGTCATCGTGACGAACAGAAACATCAGCGGATGACTCCAGAGACCCGCGTCTTGCCCGTACCCGGTCGTGGTCATCGTTTGTACGACGAACTCTAACGACGCAAATATCGACTGGTTGACACCTTCCAGCTGTGCCATTGCGGTGTTGTAGACCAACGCATATGTACTGACCAGGACCACAAGACCTGAGAGATAATACACGACAATCCGATTTCGGCGGGAAAGCTGGATATCAGGCAACTGTTCCGAAAGGTCAACCATTGGGAAGTGGGATCATATTGCTTTGGAGTACATAAAAAGAATTCCTGCTAGCGTTGCAGTCTCGAGACTGCCTGAGTGGCTGCCTCAGAACACGAGATCTGCGACCAGTATCGGACTCTTGAATTAGGGAATAGTCGGGAGACAGAAAACTACTCACTATTTGAGATGCTAATCGTAGAGATATTGGGACAGGAATCATTTGTACAGAGGAATATGTAGCTCTTAGAAGGGCGATTAGAGCTACTGGTAGTGCCGTCTTTTTTCATTCGCTCACCACAGTGTGAGCACGTTACGATTTTGGCCATGGCAAATCTTTCACACGAAAACTGTAGGATGCCGGAAATACTGAATTTGTTGCATACATACGCTCAGAATGGACTTCTGTTCTGAGTGGAAGTCTGAAATCACTCAGCGCCACCTTTTGTTAGGATATCTGTTTCCAAATTTAACCAACAAATCTCTCTATAGACTTGAAAGTATTCTATATCTCACTGGTTGGAAAGAAGGCACACATCATTTCTATCCTCCGAGGTTGCGCGTGGTTGTACTCTGTCTTAATCTCTATAATGCTATCCACGCATGAGATTCAGCACTTCATCGACCACGTCGGTTTCGACAGCGAGAATATAGCGCTCATCAGGTTCCAGCACCGTATCAGCTCCTGCGAGTTCCGTCCGGTCCGCCGTCGAGATGAGCAGGCTTCCGGACGGAAGAGCGATTTCATCGAGACGGCGCCCCGCAACAGGGGCCGATGGGGAGACGTTCACCTCGATGATATCGAGATCGGCAGTCGGATAGACAAGCGTCCGGATATCCTCGCCGGTCAGTATATCTGCCGCATAGTCGCCACCAAGATACTCGGGTAGCAGTGTCGCATCCACCACCTCGTCATACTCCTGCTCCGTCCCCGTCTCTGCCCTTGCAATGGTCCGAATCGATGGGGCGTACTGTTGGGCCTCCATACAGATTGCGAGGTTCGTGCCCGGTTGGTCAGTGAGTGCGGCGATGGTGTCCGCATCGGCTATGTCGGCCTGTTCAAGAATTGACGGGCGTGTGGCGTCGCCGTGGATAACGGGGCCGATGTACGCATCGGACAACGCCGCAACACGCTCC
>NZ_WPCB01000069.1:0-13146 GCF_009741785.1 Haloarcula sp. CBA1122 | reverse complement strand
TCGTCGTCAGGTGGACGTCGTTCGCTTTCACCGGTATCGTCCAGTTCCGGACGCTCGGTGATGGACTGGACGGTGCCATCAAGCGGGTCACCGGAGGTCGAGCGCCCGCTCATGACAGACACCCCACCGTTTCCGCTGGAGTATCTGGAGAACTATCTATTGCGTTATATAATTCATCGACGCGTTGACCGGTCAGCGAGGCGTCTCTATGCCGGTTCTGCCGATGGATATGTAAAGTTTCAGAGTAGTGCCCGGGGAGGGCTCCGAACCCTCGATCTCCGCATGGCCCAGGTCTGGGGCGTGACGAGCGCCCCGGGGTCATGACGGGTGCACTGCCGCATGAGTCGAAAGACCCTATGAGTGCGGCGCTATGTCCAGCTAAGCCACCCGGGCGCGGGTGCATTCAGCCGTTGGCCGTTAGCCGTCTTGAAGGTTCTCATCTCTGCCGGGACTGTGGCACAGTCCCACGCTTTGTCCGCCTGATCGGCGCTGATAATCGACCCGCGGATTTAAGCCACCACGCAGGTATGCAGGCAGTATGGAGATACCAGACCTCGTCCAGCAGGAACTCGGGGACGAGGAGATCCGGGGCGGTGTCAACCTCGGCGACGAAGACGCGGCCTGTTTCACACCGACCCGGACGCTCGTCTACCGCGGTGAGGGCCTTCTCAGCGACGAGAAGGTCGCCAGCTATCCGCACGACTTCGAACGGCTCACGGTTTCGGAAGGCCGCCGCAAGACCAAGTTCTCGCTCATCTACACCAGTGAGAAGCTCGAACTATCCGTTCCCGGCAGCCGCGGCGATGCCGTCCTCGAACGGCTGCTCGAAGGGAAGCTCACCGTCTCGGGCGGTATCGCCCCAGACGAGAGTCTCGCCGGCGTGTTCCGGTTCAGCGAACTGACGCTGGTCGTCACCGACCGCCAGCTACTCAAGCACATCGGCAACGTCACCTGGGACGCCGACTACGAGGCGTTCTCCTTCGACGACGTGACCGGTCTGGAGTTCGAGGAGGGCAGCGTCGCCACGGCTGTCGTGCTCTCGTTCAACGAGCGGCCAGAGCGCATCAAGGCCCCGTCCGAGCAGGCACCGATGGTCCGGAAAACACTCGAAGAGGCTCTCTTCGCGTACCACGAAGTTGATTCGCTTGCCGACCTCAACGCCAAGGTCGGGGCCGACCCCGAGAAGAATGCTGACGAATCCGGCAACGGTCTCGGCCTCGAATCCGGTATCGACCCGCTCGTGAGCAACGACGAGGAGGGCGGTGACGGCTCCGAAGCTGAATCTGCGAGCGCCGGGACACAGGCCACGACTGCAGCGACCACCGAGCAGGGAACCACCGCCGAAGCCACGACGGATACCCAATCCAGTGACGTAACCAGCGTAGACACCGACTCGGTCGAGCCGGACACCTCGGCAGACCCCGATATCGCTGAACTCGAAGCACAGGTCGCCGAACTGACCGCCGCTGTCGAGGCCCAGAACGAACAGCTCCAGAAGCAGGAGCGCACCATCAAACAGCTCATCAAGGAACTCCGCCAGGGCCGCTGAACGGTCTGTTTTTGACTGCCTGTCCTTCACAACGAGGGGCGCTCACTCCGTCCACGACTTCGCTACTCGCGGCTCACTTCGTTCGCCGCTCGTAATTCCGAGGGCCGCTCGCTTCGCTCGCGCCCCCCGCTACTCCCGCCCTAACACTTTCCGAATACACGTCGACCCGAACGGTCCCAGTTCGCCGCCGTCGAACTGGACGAAGTGCCCGTACTGATAGCTGCGCCACAGCGCTGACACGAGAACTCCCCCTCGCGGACGACCACGTCGCTGTCGAAGTTCACGTACGACCCCTGTGACCGCGGGCGGACGACGCCGTTCTCGCGCTCGATGAGGCCACGCATCACTGCAGTATCGAGTATCTCGCGCTGGACCTGTGGGTTGGTCGTCACTGTCTCGATACGGTCGAGCGCGTCGGCGACGGACAGCTCCCCGTGTTCCAGATGGGCGAGCAGTTCGACGCCGAGTTCGACCGGATCACGCCTCTCGGACACAATCGCCGATTCAACCCCGAACAACCTAAAAGATACCACAAAGCGTTTGTCGATTGCTACCGCTCAATTGGGTAGATGGACCGCCTCGCGAAGCGACAACTGGTCGGGACTGCCGGGCTGGTGGTAGTCGTCGCCGTCGCGACAACGCTGCTCACCCCCGAGCGGGTGGTAGCCCAGACGACGCATCTCGCCGACCACCCTGTCTACCTCGCGGGCGTCATCGTCGGGCTGTACCTAGTTCGCCCGTTCTTCGCGTGGCCGACGATGCCGCTGTCCGCGTTCGTCGGGTTCGTCCTCGGCGTCAAATACGGCTTCCCGGTCGCACTGATGGGCGCACTCGTCACCTGCCTCATCCCCTACCGGTTCGCGCTCCGGGCCGGCGAACAGGGCGGGATGTTCGGCTGGCTGGGGGACTCAGGCCGCCGGATTATCGAGGTGACCGGCGAGACGCGGGGGGTGCTCGCGGCACGGCTCTCACCGGTGCCTGCGGACCCCGTCTCTTATGGAGCCGGGTTCGCCCGCGTCTCGCCGCGCTCCTTTGCGGTCGGGACGTTCCTCGGCGAGATTCCGTGGGTCGCGGTCGAGGTCACCGCGGGCGCGTCGCTGCGGTCGCTGACGCTCACGGGGCTCAGTGTCGACGCGCTCCCGCACGTCCTGTTGTTCTCCGCGGCACTGGCTGTGCTGGTACTCGCCGGCCCGGCTTACCGCCATGTCAGCGCTCCGAACTCGTCGTGAACTCGAACCGCGCGCCGCCGTCCTCGCTTTCGGTCACCGACACAGACCAGCCGTGGGCCTGTGCGACCTCAACGACGATTGCCAGCCCGAACCCGGTCCCGGTGTCGCTCGTGGTGTAGCCGCGCTCGAACACGTCATCTCGCTCTTCCGGTGGGATTCCCACGCCGTCGTCGGCGACGTAAAATCCGTCGTCCGTTGTTCCGACGGAGACAGTGACCGGGGCTGCGCCGTCTGCACAACGTCCGTGTTCCACACTGTCGTCGGACTCCGTCCGACTGCTCGTGGAGCCGTGTTCTACGCTGTTCCGGAACAGGTTCTCGAACACCGTGCGAAGCCGTGCCGCGTCGGCTTCGACCGCCGCTGTCCCGTGTTTTTCGAGCGTGGCTTCGCCGGTTTCGACATCGATCCAGGCCTGGCTCGCGAGAGCAGCGAGGTCGACCATCGTCGTCTCGCCGACCGTATCGCCCTGTCTGGCGAGCGTCAACAGGTCGTTTATGAGTTCGTCCATCCGATCGGCCGCGGACTCTGCCGCTTCGAGGTGCGAGACGTCGCCCGACGTCCGAGCGACCGATATTCGCCCTTTGACCACGTTCAGCGGGTTTCGCAGGTCGTGGCTGACGACAGACGCGAACTCCGCAAGCTGTCGCTCCCTGTCTTTCCGGTCGCTGATATCGCGGATGACGCCCGCTGTGCCGTTGAACTCCCCGTCCGCGGCTGGAAGCAACGCGATATGGATCTCGATAGGCGTGTGATTCCCGGTCTGGTCGACAATATCCGTTTCGAAGGTCACGTTCTGTCGGGTCGGGTCAGACAGGATGGTCCGGATGAGCTCGCTTCCGCGGTTGATGTCCTCGCCGGTCATGATCGTCGAGATGTGCTCGCCGATCAGCTCGTCCGGTTCGAACCCCGTCAGTTGCTCTATCGCCTCGTTCACGTAGGTGAACACACCCTCGTCGTCGAGGGTGTACACCGGGTCGCCGACGGCCTCGATGATCGTCTCGTAGCGTTCGAGTTCCCGTTCGCGTTGCTTGCGCTCCGTCGTCTCGCGCATCACGCCGACCGAGCCGTCGAAGTTCCTGTCCTCGTCGAACAGCGGTGCGATCCTGTCCTCGTTGATCCGGACTGTCCCGTCAGCGGATATCGTCCGCATCTCGTAGGCCCCCCACGTCCGCTCGTCGTCGTCGAGCAGGTCACAGATGAGTGCTGTCGCTCTTTCGACATCCGTCTCGGGCATGAAACGGACTGGTTCCGAGCCGACGATTTCCGAGCGGTCGTACCCCAGATGGGCGGCCATCGCCTCGTTTACCATCTCTACTGTCCCGTCAGTATCGAGGACGTACATCGGGTCCCCGACGTTTTCGACCAGCGTCCGGTACTCCCTGAGCTCCCGTTCCCGGCGTTTCCGTTCCGTAATATCCCGGCCGATACCGGCAATCCCGAACAGGTCGCCGCGCTCGTCTTCGATGAGCGAGCCCTTGAATTCGTACTGGAGCGCCCTGCCGTCAGCCGTCTCGACACCTGCTTCAACGGTTCCGTATCCGGTCTCCAGCGTCTCCTCGAACACTCGCCATAATTTCTCGTGGTCGGAATCCACGATGAGTTCCCCAATGCCCATCGACGCTAGCTTCTCGTTTGTGTAGCCGGTCACCGACGGGACGGTGTCGTTCCATCGGACCAGACTGCCATCGGGACCGACAACGTAGAACATATCGTCGACGGAGTCGATGAGCTTCTCGGTAAATGCCCGCTGATTCGCGAGTTCGCGCTCGCGCTCCTCGCGCGCGGTTACGTCAGTGATGAACCCTTCGAGGATTTCGACCCCGTCGTCGTCAGTGCCGACGACGCGCCCGCGCTCCCACATCCAGCGGGTCTCACCGTCGGCCGTCTCGATCTGGTAGGAGACTTCGAACGGTTCGTCGGCGGCGATACAAGTCTGGACCGTCTCCCAGAGACGCTCCGTCTCGGATTCTTTGATCAGCGTCCCCCAGGAGACGTCGCCGCTCTCAAGCGCCTCCGAACTGTAGCCGACTAACTCCGTCGCACCGTCGCTGACGAACTCCATCGGCCAATCGGGCACGTTCCGTGCGCGATACACCATTCCCGGCAGGTTCGAGATGAGCGTCGACAGCATCCGCTCGGACTCTTCGAGCGCGGCCTTGGCCCGCCGTTCCCCGACAGCCCGCTCGATACGGTTGGCAAGGACGGTGTACTGGTCCGTCCCGACTCCTTTCTGGAGGTATTCGGTGACGCCAGCGGAGATGGCATCACTCGCGATTTCCTCGTTTCCTTTGCCAGTAAAGAGAATAAAGGGTAGCTCCTCGTACTCCTCGCGGACGACCTTCAGGAATTCGAGTCCGTCCATGCCCGGCATGTCGTGATCGCTGACGACACAGTCGAACGTACGCTCGGACAACCGCTGTAACCCATCTGCCGCGCTTCGCACGGTACAGACGGAGATATCATTGTGAGTTTGCTCCAGATGGACCGCAACGAGATCGCCAAGGTCGGGGTCGTCGTCGACGTGCAGCACCGAAATCTCTCCCCCGTGGCCACTCATATCACTTCTTTCGTTGTTCCAAGATATTAAACCCGCGAGCGTATCGTCAGTAGAACGTGTCAGCGCAGTCATATACGACGCCGTGCTCCGGACAGACGTACTTGCAGTGTCGGTGGTACATTGCCCGTTCACAGAGTGGGCAGGGCCGACCCCCGGGCTGCTCGTCCATGATTTCGTAGAACAGCTCCGCTCGCTTGTGTCTTCCGGAGTTTCGGAACGGAATCCGGACGAAATTGGAACAATCCCTTTTGCGAGGTAGACCCTCGATTGAGTCATGACTGACGACCTCCTTGACTCGCCCGGCGGTCGGCTGCTGGTCAGCGTCGCCGCAGCTATCGCGGGTCTGGCCGGGTCCTACGCGGTGACCGGCTACGCGCCCGCATTTATCGCCTCGCCAATCGAGCGGACGCTCGCGCGGTCGATGCCCGGTATCGTCGTCTCGACCGCTATCTCGACGCTCGGCAGCCTCGGCCAACAGCTGAATCTCCTGCTCGCCGTCGGACTCGCGGGGCTGTTCATCGCGCTGGCAGCCAGGGCAGCCATACTCACCGGCCAACTGGCGAACAACCGCGCCCTCCCGGTCGTCGGGACGGCTGTCGTAACCTGGGCCGTGAGCGTCGTTCTCACCGGTGAGGTCATCCTCGCGGCCGGTCCGGCGGTTCCCGCCGCCGCCGTCGTCGGACTTGCACAGACACTCGACAGATTCGGTGGTCCGATGTCACCGATCTCCTCGAAACGGCGGCGGGCGCTCTCGACGGTCGGCGCGGCCGTCGGCGCGGCGACGGTCGGCTACGCAACTGGCAACCAGCGGTCGGTCGTCGCGACGGGTGACGATGCGCCCGTGCTGAATGCGCCGGGAGCGGACCTTGACGATGTCGACGAAAAGCTCGCCGTCGCGGCAGACTATTCCCTTGGCCTCGGCGATATCGACCCGCTGGTCAGCGAAAACTTCTACGAGGTCGACATCAACTCCATCGACCCGGAGCTCTCGGCCGCGGACTGGTCGCTCTCTATCACCGGTGCTGTCGAAGAGGAGGTCACGCTCGACTATGAGGATATCATAGAGATGGATGCCGAAAACCGGTTCGTTACGCTCCGTTGCGTGGGCGAGCGCCTCAACGGCTACAAGACGGACACCGCGCTGTGGACCGGCGTTCCCGTCGACAGCCTCCTCAAAGAAGCCGGCGTTCAGAGCGGCTGTGAATGCGTCATGCTCCGGGCTGAGGACGACTACTACGAGGAGTTCCCCATCGACGCGCTCCGGGGCGGGATGCTCGCCTACGGCATGAACGGGAAGGTCCTCCCGCGCGGCCACGGCTACCCCGTCCGAGCACTGGTCCCCGGCCACTGGGGCGAAGTCAACGTCAAGTGGCTCTCGGAGATCGAAATTCTCGACGAGGAGGCCGACGGCTACTGGGAGAAACGCGGTTGGCAGGGGACCGGCCCCGTCAATCCGGTTGCCAAACTCCACCACGAGTCGACGCTTTCGGACGGCCGCCGCCGCATCGGTGGCCACGCCTACGCCGGCCTGCACGGCGTCCAGCGCGTCGAAGTCTCCACCGACGGCGGCGAGACGTGGGCTGACGCGACGCTCTCGGACCAACTGCCGGCGGCCGACGGCAACGGCCCCGCAGAGGACGCGTGGCGACAGTGGGAGTACACCTACGACCTGCCCTCGGGCGGCCACACCGTCGTCGTCCGGATGGTCGACCAGCGCGGCGAACTCCAGCCCGAGGAGGAGACCGACTCCTACCCCAGCGGTCCCTCGGGATGGGTCTCCAAGCAGTACTCGTAGCCTCCGAGTTCCCTCACGCTGGACCGGAACCAATTGTACAGACGGGCCCGATGTGCGCAGAACAGCAGTGATGTGCCGGTCAACTGGGCGTCGCCTGTGAGACGGCGTTCAGGAAAAGATTCAAGCGAGTTGTATACGACTGTATACCCATGGGGACAAAGTCCATTCGGCTTGAGGAGGACGTCTACGAGCGGATTAAAGCTCACAAGCGGGACGGAGAGACGTTCTCCGAGGCTATTGACCGACTCACAAGCGAGTACTCGCTGCTGGATTTCGCCGGCGGCTACTCGGCCGACGACGCCGACCGCCACCGTGCACTGCTCGACCAGGCCGACGAGCAGGCGACGGCGGACCGAGAGGACCGGCTCGAACGGCTGGAACTCGACGCTGAATGATTCTCGACACGGAGTTTCTCATCTCCTTGCAGGCCGAGGAGCCCGGGGCAGTCGAGCAGGCGGCGGAACTCGAAGCCGACGGGGTGCCCACGCGTATTCCGACAGTGGTCATTCAGGAACTGTACGTCAGTGTCGGTGCTGGCGGGGACCCGAACGAGAACGCCCGCGCGTACGACGCACTGGTCGCCAACAAACCGGTCGTCCCGCTCGACGAGAACATCGCTCGCCGGGCGGGCGTCCTCGAAGGGGAGCACCTCACAAGCGACTCGAAGCCAACGCTCGGGCCCGGCGACGCGATTGTTGCAGCGACGGGGCTCGTCCACAACGAGCCGGTTGTGACCAACGATACCGACTTCGAGACAGTCGATGGCCTTTCGGTTGCACTGTACTGACCGCTGTTTGCACGCATCCTATGGCAATTGTCCCAGCAACAGAAGCGAGCGGCACATACCGCTGTAGTCGCTATCGTGGGTATGGACGAGACGATTGCCGGCGAGGTCATCCACGTCGTGGAGCCGGCCGAGCACGAGGATTACGACTTCGAGCCCAAGATGGCGTCGCTCGCGGACTCACGCTACGTCATCGTCTGTCGCAAGGGCGGGAAGCCATCGTGGCTCGAACGGATCGCGGCCTTTCTCCGCCGCCAGCCTATCGAGCCGGTGACGCTCGTCGCGGACTCGGCGGCCGAGGAGGGCGCGGAAATCACGGCGGCTGTCGAGGAAACGACGATTACCGGTGTGTACGACGTCACGGAATTCCGGTAGCGGACGCACCGGATACCGACACTAAATATTTCATAGAGTGATAAGAATAACTGATGTTTATTCAGCAAGGGGTAATCTCATCTCCATTAACTCTCATTATATTCGCACCATCAATTAGATAGAGGGCCTTTGATTCGTAATCCGCTTCTAATTCTTTCGTTGAGTAGTGATACGGGACGTTTACCTCAACATACTTTCCACGATTTGTCTCATTTATTATTTCAGCATATTTCGTTCCAGTTTGCCCTCCAGGTGCACCACTTGCACAAGAAGCATTTTGTAGCTGATTAAAAATATAATCCTCCTCAGCGGATAGTGCTCGTTTTTTTGCACTGTTATTTACCACTAGTTGAGGAGTTTGCTCATCGGTTGTTGTATCCTCACGTAAAGACTCGGTTGATGTGCTGATCTCAGAACTATTCGGAGACACACAACCCGCGCCAACCAGACATAGGACAAGTACTGCCAGAAAGACCGATCGTGAGGAATCCATTACAGTTTGGTTAGTGTTATCGAGTGAATACTTTGTGATCCAACTCATATAGGCCCCATACCGGGTGGACACTCTTGCCGGAACCATTGAGAAAGAGCGGATAATATTAACCAATAGTTTTTGATGATTTAATCAGTATGTAATCTGTATTGACCATTTATCAATAACCGACACGGGGTTTGCGAATAGTTCTATGACACGCTGTTACTAGAAAAGAAACGGCGTCAATCGCGGTGAAAGCCGACTCCGTGTGTCACCGACTCAGCACTCGGACCAGCCACAGGACTCGCAGGTCTTGCAGCCTTCCGAGTAGTACAGCGACAGCGAGCCACAGTCAGGACACTCCGGGCTCTCGCCGGCGTCGATGATGTCCTGCTGGTCGCCACCTGCGTCAGATGCGGCGGCGGCCGCACCGCCGTCAGTCTGGGTCTGCGTGGCGGTCTCGCCGTCGGCCTTCTCGGCAGTCTCCTCCAGCGTGGTCTGGTCGGGGTAGGCCTTGTCGACGTCGCCGTCGAGGTAGCGACGCAGGGCCGTGCCGATGGCGTCCGGGATGGACTGGATCTGCTCGCCCTTGTCCCAGGCGACCTTCGGCGACCGGATGCCCTGCAGTTCGTCGGCGATCTCTTCGGGGTCGACGCCCGAGCGCAGCGCCGTCGAGATGGTCTTGGCCAGCGCCTCGGTGAAGGAGGCGGTGAAGCCGCCGGAGTTGCCGATGTTGGCGAACAGCTCGAACGGCCGGTCGGTTTCGGGGTCCTCGTTGATGTTGACGTAGAGCTTCCCGTAGCCGGTGTCGATGCGCTGGGTCACGCCGTGGAGCACGTCCGGCCGAGTCTGCTTCTCGGCGTACTCGGCGTCCCCGTCGGCGACACCAAGCACCTGTTCGATGGAGTCGTCGATAGCCGCCTGCACGGCTTCGTCTTCGAGGAAGCCCTCGATACCGCCGAAGACCTCCTCGATCTGGGCGACGATCTCGTCGGCGTCCATGTCCGAGAACTCGGTGTTCTGGGCACGCGTCGTCAGCACCTGCTTGCTGCGGGTGCCGTCGCGGTAGTAGGTGACGCCCTTGCCGCCGTGGTCGTAGATGTACTCGAACACTTCGGCGGCGTCCTCGGTCGTGGAGTCGTTCGGGGCGTTGACCGTCTTCGAGATAGCGGAGTCGACGCCTTCCTGACAGGCAACCTGGATGCCCGCGTGCTGCTTCGCCGAGAGGTCGCCAGTAGTGACGAACAGCTCTCCGATAGCGTCGGGCACGGTCGTCAGCCCGTCGACGCCGTCGAACTCGTTGTTGGCCATCTGCTCCTGGGCCTCCTGTTTGACGGCCTCGACGTCGATGTCGTTGTCCTCCAGCGCGCGGAGGAAGTAGTCGTCGAACTCCACGAGCATCTCGTCGCCCTGCACGTCGTCGGAGACGTTCTTGTAGTAGGCGACGTTGTAGATGGGCTCGCACCCGCCGGTGGTGTTGCCGATCATCGAAGTCGTCCCGGTCGGGGCGATGGTCGTGGTGTTGTGGTTACGGATCGGGTAGCCGTCTTCCCAGTCCGCCGCGTCCTCGCCGGTCTGCTTCTCGAACCAGTCGGGGTAGTCCGTCGGGTTCGCGTACTTGGAGTTGTCCCACTCCTCGAAGGTGCCGCGCTCGGTCGCAAGCTCGTGGCTCGCAGCCTTGGACCCGTGGTTGATGTGGCGCATCGTTTGGCGGGCGATTTCGTTGGCCTCCTCGGTCCCGTAGGCGACGCCGAGCTGGATGTACAGCTGGGCGAGGCCCATGATACCGAGGCCGATCTTGCGCATCTCCCGGACCTTCTGCTCGATTTTCTCGACCGGGAAGTCCGACATCGTGACGACGTTTTCGAGGAAGCGGGTGCCCAGTTCGATGCGGCGGTCGAACTCGTCCCAGTCGATGGCGTCCTCGAGGAACGCGTCGATGGCGGCTTCCGTCGAGTCGTACTCGTCGGCGTGGGCCTCCGACCAGACGCGCCAGTCCGGCGCGTCCGTGGCGGCCAGCGTCGAGAGGTTGATGTGCCCGAGGTTACAGGCCTCGTACTCTTCGAGGGGCTGTTCGCCACACGGGTTCGTGGCGAGAATCTCGTGGTCGGGGTGCTCCTCCACGTCGAAGGAGTGCTGCTTGTTCACCCGTTCGAGGTAGATGACGCCGGGCTCGCCGTTCTCGTGAGCGCCCTCGACGATGTCGTCCCAGAGTTCCTCGGCCGGAATCGAGAGTTCCTCACCGACCTCGACGTGTTCGCCGAGACCGAACATGTCGTACAGTTCCTTCGTCTCCTCGGTGGCGATGTGGGCCTCGCCCGTCCGCGGGTTGGTGAAGGTGAACTCCTCACCGGCCTTCAGCGCCTCCATGAAGTCGTCGGTGACGCCGACGGAGATGTTGAAGTTCGAGAGGTGGCCCTCGACGGCGTTGCGGAGGTGCTTTGGCACCTTTCCGTCGTCGTCGATGAGTTCGCGAGCCTCCTCCAGCGCCTCGGCGAAGGAGTTGTGCGTGAAGTCGTCCGGGTCGTTCAGGCGCAGCGTCTCGGCGAGCGAGACGTCCTTGTTCTTGGCGTGGATGAACTGGATGACGTCCGGGTGGGAGACGCGCATGACGCCCATCTGGGCACCGCGGCGGGCGCCACCTTGGGCGATGGTCTCGCACATCTGGTCGTAGGTCCGCATGAACGTGATGGGACCGGAGGCGATGCCGCCGGTCGAGCCGACGGGGTCGCCGTACGGGCGGAGCTTCCAGAACGCATAGCCCATGCCACCGCCGGACTGGAAGACCTGTGCGGCCTCCTTGGCGGTCTGGTGGATGTCGTCGATGTCGTCAGCCGGTGAGTCGACGAAACAGGCGGAGAGCTGCTGGAGTTCGTCGCCGGCGTTCATCAGCGTCGGCGAGTTCGGCATGAAGGAGAGCTGCTCCATCTGCTCCTGGAATGCGTCGGCGGTCGATTCGACGTGGTCGCGGACACCCTCGGGCAGTTCCGGGACGACCGTCTCGTAGGCGAATTTGTTGACGTTGTAGACAGAGAGCTCGGTCTCGACGTCGTCGTCGACGGACGTTCCCTTGCCGAACACTTCGTCGGCGAGTTCGTCGCGGCGCGGGTGGTCGGGCTTCAGCTGGTCCGGCGAGACGTGTACGTCGACGTCCTGCTTGTTGGCCTCGAACACGGCCTCGGCGAGCGCGATGTTCTTTGCGACACGGTCGAAGAGGTCTTCGGGTTCCTCGATGAGGTCGCCGTTGGCGTCCTTCCGGAGGTAGCGAGCCGGGAGGATGTTGTGGTAGGCGTTGCCTGTGAGTCGCTCTTCGATAGTGTCACCGTCGGTACGTTTGATCGGGAGCGTGATCTCGTCGGCGGAAAGGTCGCTGTTACTCATCGCCCGCTCCTCCTCCCGACAGCGGCCGTCTGTCGGTCGATACCCCTCGTCGTAGCTACCCGTGATCCTGTCATTTCTGGCGGCGAATACGTATTCATCGATAGCGTTTAATCCTTCTTGTCTGCGATTCGGCGGCGGCCGTAGCAATCTCCGGAGTCGTGGCTACGGTGCTCGACGAACTGTGCTGGTGACGCGTGAAACGATAGTCGCGTACAACGGAATAGATGCCGTCGATTCTCCTTAATACTGTCCAGACCGAAGTGAAAGTGAAACCCCGGCCCTGTGAACCACCAGACGTGAGTGAGATATCCAGTAGAAACTGACGGGGGTTTGCGGGTGGTGATATACGCTCGCTAACAGTGCGTAGGGAGGGAGTAAGGCTGTGTCAGACGCACCGCAGTACTGCGGTTTTGGCAAAACAGGCCTGTCAGTCCATGCGGTGTCGATATGGTGTGGTGGTAGCTCAGTTCGTCCCTGTGCCATCCGGGAACGTGCCCGGTATTCAGTCCGAGGCCGGACCGAATGGAAGGCGAGAGGCGGGACGCTTACAGGTCTGTGGACCGAAGGAGTGTGCGTGCAGTACGACGGGCTCACCAAGGGAATCGCAGTGGTGTTTGGAGGCCTGACAGTCGTCCTGACAGCGGTGGGCCTCGTGATCAATCCCGCGGTACTCTTCCTGGCGCTCATGTTCGGCGTGTCGACGTATTTCATGTACTACCACCTCAGTGGGAAGATGGCCGCGAGCCTCTACGAACGGGTCGAGCGACAGGCGGCACAGAACACGGGGAACGCCCGTCGCGGTGGGTTCGGTGCCGGCCCACGGGAGGAGTGGGAACCACCGCGAGACGGCCGCCGAGCGCGCCGCTCGCGAGCGTCGCAGGGTGGCCAGCGTCGTCGCCAGGGACGGCAGCGACAGCGTCGCCAGGCAGCGGGCGGCCGGCAGCGCCGACAGCGGGTTCAGTCGTCGGGACCGAGTCCGGCGGAGGCCTACCAGCGGCTCG
>NZ_WPCB01000029.1:0-45836 GCF_009741785.1 Haloarcula sp. CBA1122 | reverse complement strand
AAAGCTCGGGTATATTGCCCTCCCCGGGCATTTTCCAGATCACATCGGCCAGCAGCCAGCAGCATCACTGGCCCGTGCCGAACAAACGGTACGCGACTAGCCCGAGCAGGGCTGTTCCGAGCGAGCAGACGGTATCCTCGCCGAGTCGCTCCCGAACGCTGTCGTGCTTGTCACGACTGTTTGGAGACGTAGATGGTAATTTCGTGGGAAAAGAACCGCCAGCGGTCAGCCAGACGAGAGGCCGCCGCCGGGGAACTCCTGAAACACGGCCTCGAAGTCGTCGATCTCTGCGGCCGTGGAATCGGCTGTCTCGCGGAGTTCTTCGAGTCGCTCGCTGACAGTCCGGTACTCGTCGCTGGCTTCCAGTTGCGCGGTGTTCTTCTGCGTTTCAAGCGTCGCCTTCTTCGAGGCCACGGCGAAGTACTCCTGCACCTGATCGTCGTACGTGGTCCGGACGAGCATCTCCGAGACGGTGTCGAGGAGGTCCTCGCGGCTGACCGGCTTAGTCAGGTACTCGTCGAAGGGCATCTCGACGATGTCGAAGTCCGGGTCGACGGCCGTTACCATCACTACCGCCGGGTCGACACCCCGTTCTGCGATGGTATCGAGGACTTCGTCACCGCTCATATCGGGCATCTGCCGGTCCAGAAAGACGACGTCGACGGACGCGTCGACTAACTGGAGCGCTTCCGTACCGCTGTGTGCGGTCCGAACGTCGTGTGCGGTCAGCAGCCACGTCGAATACAGATCCGCGATATCTTGTTCATCGTCGACGACGAGAACCGTTGCCTCCTCCGTCTCAACACGCTTTTGCACTTGTTGTCCCTCCTGTCGACTCACGTACTGCTCTCACGGTGACTTTCCCGAACAGCAAGATAAAGGTACCCAGCATATTATCGATTCTGAGAACACTGCAGTTGGTCTGTTGACTTTTTCATGGAGGCGTGCTGTCACAGGGCAGTGACTCATGCCAGAGATGTTAACATAGCGGCGACCGTACCCTGTGTGTATGGTGACCGTCTCCGGACCGTGGACGAGCGGGGAGATGGAACAGTTTCTCAGCGCCGAAACGGTTCCACTCCGTCTCGGGTGCCGAACTCCAGCAGACAGGCCCTGGATGCTCTCGCTCTGGTACCGATTCGTTGACGGTGTCTTCGAGTGTGCGACCGGGGCAGACGCAGCGGTTGTCGACTACCTCGACTATGACGACGACGTGTCATTCGAAGTCTCGACGAACGAGCCGCCGTACCGCGGCGTCAGAGGTAATGGTACAGCGACGATGACAACAGACGAGGACAAGACGGTGCTCACCGACCTGCTGCACCGCTATCTCGGCGGGACCGACTCACCACTGGCCGAACGACTGCTCGCACCCGACCGCCGCGAGATCCAGATCACGATCACGCCCGACCGTCTCCACACCTGGGACTATAGCAACCGGATGTAACTGCCTGAACCAATGGGACACACAGACTCAGCCATGGAAACTGACCCGACAGACATCAAATCAATCGCGATAAGCGCCACCGACCTCGTCGCAGCTATTGAAGCGACTGCAGACGAATCAGAGACCGTGTTGCGCGTCACACCACCGTTCAGCGGCCGGATGCGGGCGCGTCTCCACGTCGTTCAGGCCGACGACGACGATGACACGGTTCACATCGAGCCCGACTCACTGCTGACTACGGATGCACCGTCGTATCCGACGCCCGATGACACCGCCGACGAACTCCGGGCCGCGGACGATGAGACGTACTCGGTGGAGCGCCATCGGACCTACCACGAGCAGCGACTCGCCGAGTGGCGGGAGTCGCTTCCGGACCACGTCGTCGATAGCACGACACTAAGCGACACAGCGCACGACGTAACTGTGTCACTACTCGGACCGTAATCGGTCGTACACGTCCACCGGAGGCGTCACCGGGACTGGGAGTGTTACAGTAGGTTATACCACAGTTACACCGCCGATAAAACGTCTAAGCGTCTTTCAGCCGGTAATAAAATGAACGGCTAGGGGCCGCTGTGCGTGAAACGAAGCGAAACGGGCGGAAACCTCTAGAGGTTATAAGCTATCTCCAGTAGAAGCCGTGGGTAGGTCCCCCATATGTCAAGTTCGTCCGCATACGAATTACTCGCCCAGTTTGATGAGTCCGTCCCGGAGTTCGACGAGTCGCTCGTCTCCGCCGTTCGAGGTATCGCGTTCTGGACGGCGATTGCACTCCCGTTTTTATATCTCCCGCTACTGATTACCGGCCTGAACTCCGGGGCGACGCGGATCGCGTTCGTCGCGCTCGTCGTCTTCAACGCCGTGGCGCTGCGTATCGGCCACGCACACGGAGGAGACGACTGACACGGAACCCTTCGGTGCCGGTCACCACCGTGGATATTGCGGCCCTCCACTCCGCATTGCCGCTGTGACCATACTTTCATCCACCTAGTAGTCGTTCGTATGCATATGTCACGGACAGCAGTTATCGCAGGTGTCGGTCCGGGCCTCGGGGAGTCACTGGCCAAAACGTTCGTCGATGAAGGCTGTCAGGTCGGCCTGTTCGCCCGGTCGGCGTCGTATCTGGAGTCACTGTCGGCAGACCTCGGTGACAACGCGCTCGCAGTACAGACTGATATTACCATCCCGGACCAGGTCGCAGCAGGCTTCGAGCAGGTCCGGGACGAGTTCGGCCCCGTCGACGTGCTCGTGAACCACGCCAGCGGCGGGGCGTGGAAGGGAACGCAGGAGATTTCACACGACGAGTTCCAGCGCGCGCTCGCCGTCGGTCCGGCGGGCGGGCTGGCCTGTTCCCAGGAGGCCGTCGACGACATGCTGACGGGTGACGGAGGGACGATAATCTTCACCGGTGCGACATCCGCCGTCCGGGGCCGCGACGGCGCAGTTGGGTTCAGCGCCGCCAAGTTCGCCGTCCGCGGGCTGGCCGAATCGATGGCCCGAGAACTCGGGCCCGAAGGCATCCACGTCGCCCACGTCGTCATCGATGGCCAGATTCTCCCGACGAACGCCGCCGACGCAGCTGACCGCGACACTCAGTCGTATCTTGACCCGGACGAAATCGCACAGTCGTACTGGCACCTCGTCGAACAGGACCGCTCGGCGTGGACGCTGGAACTCGACCTCCGCCCCCACGTCGAGGCGTTCTGAGCGTCTCACCTCCGTTCCGGCTATTCTTCGAGGAGGTCGACCCACTCTCTGAGCGGCCCCCGAATACCGTCGACTGAGATCGTCACGTCGCCGTCGAACCGCCACGTCGCTTGCGGGGAGTCCGAACCGAACCGCATCGGAATAGAGACCGAAATATCGTCGGCCGTGACGTGGAGCGCCTCGTCGCGGTCGACCGTCTCGTCGAGCAACCGTTCAACGGCCAGGCGGAGCTGTTCCGGGTCCGGGTCTGGAAGGTCTGTGGATTGACTCATACCTGTGGCTTGGAACCGAGGCTACCTCCGTGTTGCGTCGAACCGGTCGGTTTGCCCCTGCTATTTACGGGTGTGTGGGCCTCAGACGGTTTCGATGGAGCTGGAAACGCCGTACGCCCTCGGGGGGACCTACTACGTCGAGACGGTATCCGTCGGAAAACGGACGGACGACGAGACGGTGCGCGATTGCGTGGTCTGTGGCGGCCACGTCTACGCCGACGACTGGCACCTCGTCGTCGGAGTTCTGGATACGGCCGGCGGACGACAGCGCCACCACCACTGTAGCGACGACTGCCTGACCGAGTGGCTCAAGCTCGTGGCGGGTGCCTGAGCAGCGGTGAGTCCGCGGAGTCTTGACGGTGGAACCCGTCGGGAAGATATGGACGAGCGTACGGGCGTATTCAGGGTCTACCGCGTCGTCGAAGCGGTCCCGCACATCAATCTATTCGACACCGACGCGACGCGGCTCTACACCGTGTACCAGTCCGGCTACGGCGAACGCCAACCGGCAGTCGACGGCCTCCGAACGGGAGCCCTCGTCGAGGCGACGCTCGGCGGTGATCCCGACGATTCGGACGAGGCCTGGTCGCTACTTTCCTTCGAGCGGCTCGACCGCGTCGCGATGGACTTTGCTGTGGATGCTGAAGTCCCAGAAGTGGCGGCCGACCTCTGGGAACCGGGGCTCGAACGCCCGGCAAGCGCCGTGCTCGAAGAGGACGGCGAGCCGGTCGCGGAGTGTTTCGTGCAGCCGCGCGCGCCGCTGCCCGGCGGCACGTTCGTCCCGAGCGTGCTCACCGGCCTCGTGCCGATGGAATCACTGCTGACCGAACTCCCCGGTATCGGCGAACCGCCGACAGACGCTATCTTCATCGACCCCGACCCGCCCGACGCCGACTCGTACGCCCGCCCCTACGGCGTCGCCGTGTTGTTCACCGCCGCCGCTGACGACCTACTCGCTGAGTTCCGGGACCGATATAATCTCTCTGCCGACGCCGACAACAGGCCCGAGTACGACCCGTACGGGCTGTGAGGGGTCGGGAGTGCGGTCCACCGGAAGCCACTACATCGTGATGACGAGCGGTACTGGAACGAAACAGAGCATGCCCAGAACGAACGTGACCAGGCCGATAGCCCAGCGGCCCGGCCCCAACGGCGTCTCGTCCAGCGGCGTCGCCGACCCGAGCCGACCGAACACCAGCGCCAGGAGCCCCCAGAACGCCCACAGTCCGGCTGCGCGACCCCCCTCAAAGGCGACGAGGTAGCCCGCGAGCCCGAACAGGGCGACGGGGACGGCTAGCTGGACCAGCGACAGTCGGTCGCCGAACAGCGCCCGGGCGACGTGCGCGCCGTCGAGTTGGCCGACAGGCAGGAGGTTCAGGAAGGTCACGAACGCCCCCACCCAGCCGCCGATGACGACCGGGTTCGGGAGGAGTTGCGGGTTCGCGTACTCCAGTTGTTCACCCATCACCGCCGCGATGCCCTGCAACAGCAGCGGGTAGCCGAGTTCGATGTTCGTGACGATCCCACGGGTTACCTCCACCGGCGGGAGCGTCACGCCGATGGCGGTCACGACGACAGTCGCGGCGAGGCCCGCCAGCGGACCGGCGACGCCGATGTCGAACAGCGCCTTCCGGTCGGGGATGTGGTCGTTCATGCTGATGACCGCGCCCAGCGTCCCGAGCACGTTCGGAAACGGCAGGAAGTACGGCAGGCTCGCCTCAACCTCGTGGTAGCGGCTCATGACGTAGTGGCCGAACTCGTGAATCGCAAGGATTCCCAGTGCAGCGGCGGCGAAGGGCCACGCCTCGAGCATGGCTGTCGGGTCGTCGAGAACAGACAGCCCGTACCAGCGGGTCCCGGCGTACAGTGTCGACAACAACGTCAGGACGGCGAGTCCGACGTTCAGCCACGGGACGCCGTCGACGCCGAGGGACCGCTCCCGCGCGATCAGGACCCACTCGCCCATCTCCCGCTTGAGCGCGACGCGATACCCGCGCTGACGGAACGCCGGCGCGATGCGGTGAATGACCTGTTCGGACTCGGTCATTGGCTCGCCGTAATACCGGACGCCGTCGTCGGCGGTCCTATCGACCTCGTAGACGTAGAACGTGTCTGCGAGCGCTTCCGGGTCCGGTAACTCCGGCGGCGAGGACTGGGTCGCCATTACCTACGTTTAGGGTTCGACCCGTTTGAACCTGTTTGCCGCGGCACTAGAAGAGGGGCACACCGCCCATAGAGGACTCGGAGGGCGTTAGTCCGCGACGGCCTCGTCCGACCCGGTCGCAGCGTTGGGGTCCTGAATCCAGAGGTCGCAGAAAAGGTCGTCCTGCTGGAGGCGGACCTGGCCGCGGTGGGCGAGAAAGAGGAGCCCGAGGAACGTCTCGACGCGGGTCCCGCCGGCGGTGTCGACCTCGCGGTACAGCACCTCCTCGCGGCCCTGGTCGTACTGCTCGCGGACGGCGTCGTGGACATCGGCGATGATGTCGTCGATGTTCTCGGCGTGAGCCGTCCCGGTCACATCCGCCGCTGACGGCTCCTCGTCCAGTCGCATGTCGTCGGCCCCGCGGTAATCCAGTTCCTGCGTCCCGCGGTCGTACCCGCTCGGGGAGTCGCTGGTGTCGTATTCCCGGGACTCCTTCCACCACGACTCCCGCTCGGCGTCCCGGAGGTCCCGAACGAGTTCGTCGAGCGTCTGTGGCATCCCACGGGCACGCCGGCGTTCGAGCCGGCGGTCCATCTCCGATTCCAGCGCGGCGAAGGGATCCGGGTCCTCGATGGGTGCGTCCTCGTGCATCGCCTGCTCCCACGGCTCGACGGGGTCCTCCTCGTCGTCGCCCTCGCCCAGCATCGCGTCGCTTTTCATCCGGATCAGAACGCTCGCGTAGAACAGCGCCCGGCCCGACGTGCGCAAGTCCGCGTCGTCGATGCGCTGGAGGAACTTGTCGGTGACCCTCACCACGTCGATGTCCCAGGGGTCGATTTCGCCGTCGTCGGCAAGCTGGACCAGAACCTCGACCGGTTCGACGTCCTCGTCGTCGCTGTCGTCGTCCGAGTCGCTTTCGGGGCCGTCCTGCTCGGGAGAGGGATCATCTGAATCGGGGGATTCGCCCAGCAGCGCCGCCGCATCGCCCGACTCACCGGGCGGGTCGCGGTCCTCGTGGCCGGTAATGTTGAGTGGAATGTCATCCGCTTGACTTTCAACCCCTTCATCAGTCATCAGCCGGCACCTCCTCGTCACCGTCACCCTCACCGCTGAGATCAATCCCAGTAACCGCACTCACGTTGTCGCCCTGCATCATCACGCCGATGGCGCGCTCGGACCGCTCCAGCATGGCCGAGCGGTGCGAGACGACGACGAACTGGGCGTCGCCGGCGAGTTCGTCGACTAGTTCGCCGACGAGGTCGGCGTTGGCCGCGTCGAGGAAGGCGTCCACTTCGTCCAGCGCGTAGAACGGCGCGGGGTTGTGTCGCTGGATGGCAAAAATAAAGGCCAGCGCCGTCAGCGACTTCTCGCCGCCCGACATCGCGTTCAGCCGCTGGATCGGCTTGTCGCCGGGCTGGGCCTTCATCGTCAGCCCGCCCTCGAAGGGGTCGTCCTCGTCTTCGAGGTGAAGGTGGCCGGTACCGTTCGAGAGCCGCTCGAAGATGTTCTGGAACTGGTCGTTGATCTCCGTGAACGACTCCATGAACGTCTCCTTCTTGCGGGCCTCATAGGTATCGATGCGGTCGCGGATGCCGTCGGCCTCTTCGACCAGCGTCGCCTTTTTGTCTTCGAGTTCCTGCAGGTCGTCGTTGACGCGGTCGTACTCCTCGATGGCGCGCATGTTGACCGGTTCCAGTTTCTCCATCTCCGTCTCCAGCCGGTCGATCTCCCGCTCGACCGTGTCGTGGTCGGGCACGTCCTCGGGGTCGTAGTCGCCGACCTGCGCTTCGAGTTCATCGATTTCCCACTCCAGACGCTCCTGAGTTTCCTGCTCAGATTCGAGGTTGCGCTCGATTTCGGAGACCGCGGCCTGTTGCTCGTCGCGGGCTTCCTTGGCTTCCTGCAGGTCGGCTTTCAGGTCTTCGCGCTCGGACTTGAGTTCGGCCAGTTCCTCTTCGAGGTCGGCGACGGCCTGCTCTTTCTCGGCTTTCAGCTCCTGTTTCTCGGTGACTTTCGCTTCGAGGTCGTCGATACGCTCCTCGTGTTCGGCCTTGCGGTTCTGGGCCGCCTCGATGTCGTCGTGGAGGTCCTCGATGGCGTCCTCGGCGTACTGCTTTTCGAGTTCGTACTCGTTGAGTTCGGCGTCGAGTTCGCCCTGGCGGTCTTCGAGCCCGTCGATGTCGTCCTTGATGGACTCGCGCTGGTCCGTCAGGTCCGGCAGTTCCGAGTCCTCAACCTCGGCTTCTAGCTCGTCGATATCGCGCTGGAGCGCGTCGATCTCCTCGGTCTTTTCCTCGATGTCGGCCTCCAGTTCGTCCATCTGGTCGGCCACGTCTTCGCGTTCCGCGGCGATGTCTTCGAGGTCGGCTTCCAGCTGATCGATGCGGTCACGGGTGTCTTCCAGTTTGCTCTGCTTGCGTTCGATGCTCGTCTCGATGTCGCGGAGCTGCTCGGTCGCGTCGGACTCGCGGTCGCGGGCGTCGTCGAGGCGCTCCTCCACGTCCCGGAGGTCCTCACGCACGTCCGCACGCTCGTCTTCGAGTTCGTTGATGCGCGTGGCGACACGTTCGAGCTTGCCCGCGCCGCCCGAAAAGGAGTAGCGTGTGCCCGAGGAGGAGCCGCCGGTCATCGCCCCGGACTTCTCGACGAGGTCGCCGTCGAGCGTGACCATCCGGTAGTCGCCCATCAGGTCGCGAGCGGTGTCCATGCTGTCGACGACGACGGTGTCACCGAGCACGTACGAGAAGATGCCCGCGTACTCGCGGTCGAAGTCGACGAGGTTGTACGCGAAGTCGATGACGCCGTCAGCGCTGGGCAGCGATCCCAGCGAGCGGTTCTGCATCTGTGTGATCGGGAGGAACGTCGCCCGGCCGGCGCTGCGTGATTTGAGGTACTCGATACAGCGCTGACCAACGCTGTCGTCGTCGACGACGACGTGTGCGAGCCGCCCGCCAGCCGCCGTCTCACAGGCCGTGGCGTACTCGGGGTCAACGCCACCCAGTTGGCCGACGGTACCGTGAACGCCGTCCTGACCGGCGTTGAGAATCGCTGTCACGGCACGCCCGTACGAGGAGTCCCCGTCCTCGCCGGCTTTCGCCTCTAGCTGGGCGTACTCCTGCTGTTTCGCGCTGATTTCGTCTTCGAGTTCGTCCAGGTCCGACTGGAGTTCCCGCTTCTCGGCCCGGAGGTCGTCGACGACCTCGCCGATGGTGGCCTTGTTCTGCTTTGCTTTCTCCAGTTCCGTCTCTAAGTCCTCGATATCGGCTTCGAGGTCGGGAATCTCGGCTTCAGCCTCCTCGATAGCCTCGCGCTTCTCGTCCTCGGCGTTCGAGCGCCGTCGGGCCTCGTCGAGCAGGCGGTCCTGCTCGCGCTGGAGGTCGTTCTTCTCGCTTTTGAGCGTCTCCAGCCGCGAGCGCTTCGCCTCCAGTTCGTCCTTGACCTCCTGAAACTCCTCGCCGACCTCGTCGATGCGCTGCTGGACCTCCGCGAGTTCGGACTCCTTCTCGGCGATGTCGGCTTTGACGTTGGATTTGGCGACCTTCGTCTCGCGGATGTCGCTTTCGAGGTCGTCGATGGTCTCCTGCTTGCGGTCGATCTGGACGAACGCCTGCCGGCGCTCGTTCTCGGCGGCCTCGACGGTCTCCTCGGCGGACTCGACCTTGTCCTCCAGTCTGGAGATGTCGCCTTTGATCTCCTCGATCTCGCGCTTGATGGCGAGCTGTTCGTCCTCGCCCTTGCGCTCGATCTCCTGATTGAGTTCGTGGAGCTCGTCTTCCAGCCGGATGACCGCGCCCTGGCGCTCGTCGAGTTCAGTCTGCAGTTCTTGGAGTTCCGCTTCCAGCTCGTCGATAGTTTCCTCGACGGCCGCCAGTTCCTCGCGTTTGTCTTCGAGTTCGGCGGCTTTGCGATAGCCTTCGTACTCCTCTTTCTCGTCACGGAGGTCCTGGTATTTGAGCGCCGTCTCGCGCTCGTCTTCGAGCTGGTCGAGGCGGTCCTGTTTCTCTTCGATGCGGAGCTCGGCCTCGTCGATGCGCTCTTGCACGACCTCTAGCTCGTCGAAGGCGTCGGCCTTCTTCGCGTCGAACTGGGCGACGCCGGCGATCTCGTCGATGATCTCCCGACGGGAGCCGGCGGTCATATTGATGATCTCGGTCACGTCGCCCTGCATGACGACGTTATAGCCTTCGGGAGTGACGCCGGCCTGGGCGAGGAGGTCCTGAATGTCCGAGAGGTTGACCGAACGGCCGTTGATGTAGTAGTACGAGTAGTAGTTGTCTTCGGTCTCCTTGACCCGGCGCTTGATGGCGATCTCGTCCACGTCGCCCACGTCCTCGGTGCCGGCGGCGTTGACGACCTGTGAACGTGACAGCGTCCGGTCGTCGTTTGCCAGAATCACCTCGACACTGGCCTGCCGTTCGCCGTCGTACTCGGCGTCTTCGTCGGCGTGGCCGGGGTTGTAGATGAGGTCAGTGAGTTTCTCGGCGCGGATACCCGAGGTGCGAGCGAGTCCGAGCGCGAACAAAATTGCGTCGATGATGTTGGACTTGCCCGAGCCGTTCGGGCCGCTAATAGTAGTGAAATCTTCGTAGAACGGGATTCGGGTCTTGCGTCCGAAGCTCTTGAAATTGTCGAGGACGAGCTCTTTGATATGCATGCGGTGGTGTGGCCGACAGCCCTACGCGACGATGATGTCGGACTCCGAGTCCTCCTCGGTCTCCGACGCGGCCTCGGCTTCCTCCCTGTTATCAACCTCGTCGGTATCCTCGGTGTTAGGTGTGTCGGCCTCCGTCGGGGTGGCGGCCGATTCCTCCGAGTCGGACTCGTCAGCGCTGAATCCGTTGTCTTCGTCGACGCTGGCTTCGAGTTCCCGGATGCGGACCTTGCATTCGACGAGTTCGTCGGTCAGTCCTTCGACCGACGCTTCCAGTTCTCTGACGCGCGTTTCGAGTTCCTCGACTCGGTTGCCGCACATATCCGTAACCCAGCCATTGTGGACACTTATACCTACGTCAGACATTGGCAGTCCGAGTGATACGTCCGCTCCGAAGGGCCGAGTCCGTCCCGACACTGTACAGGGTCGTTAGCCTTTAGCCACGCGCCACCGAATCCCGGACAATGACTGCGCAAGCGTCCGAAGCCCGCGAACTCGCGGCCGTCATCGGGCTGGAGGTCCACGTCCAGCTCGAGACGGAGACGAAGATCTTCTGTGGCTGTTCGACCGATGTGGCCGATTCCGAACCCAACACCCACACCTGCCCGGTGTGTCTGGGACTTCCCGGCGCGCTCCCGGTCGTCAACGAGGGGGCGGTCGAGGCCGCCGTGAAGGTCGGCAAGGCCATCGACGCCGATATTCCGGAGGAACCACCTTCCACCGGAAGAACTACTACTACCCCGACCTCCCAAAGAACTTCCAGATCACGCAGTATGACTCGCCCATCTGCCAGGACGGGGAGCTGGAATTCTCCGTCGAGAGCGAGCGCCGCAGCGTCGACATCCGCCGGGCACACCTCGAAGAGGACCCCGGGTCAATCAAGCACGTCCGCGAGGGCTCGGGTCCGCTTGAGTCCCGGACCTGTTCCATCGAGCGCGCGGACTACACGCTCATCGACTACAACCGCGCCGGGACGCCGCTGATGGAGATCGTCACGGAGCCGGACTTCCGCGCGCCGGGCGAAGTCCGGTCGTTCCTCGAAAAGCTGGAGGAGGTACTGGAGTATCTGGGCGTGTTCGACGCGACGCGGGACGGCAGCCTCCGCATCGACGCGAACCTCTCCATGGTCGACGCCAGCGAGGTGGACGACGACGGTGACATCGACGAATCCGTCCTCGAAGACGCCAACCGCACCGAGGTCAAGAACATCTCCAGTCACAAGGGCGCGGAACAGGCGCTCTCCTTCGAGGCTTCCCGCCAGCGGAAGCTCATCCAGTCGGGCCGCGCCGTCGAGCAGGAGACCCGCCACTTCAACGAGACCCACGGCAACACGGTGTCGATGCGCTCCAAAGAAGAGGAGAAAGACTACCGCTACTTCCGGGAGGCCGACCTGCCGCCGCTTCGCGTGAGCCACTGGAAGGACGAGGTCCCGATTCCGGAACTCCCCGACGCCCGCCGCGAGCGGTTCGTCGCGGAGTACGGCCTCAGCGAGGAAGCCGCCTCGAAGCTCACGAGCACGAAGCAGGTGGCGGACTTCTTCGAGGACGTGGCCGAGCGCTTCGACGCCGACCTCGCTGCGACCTGGGTCGCCGACAATCTACTCGGCGAACTGAACTACCGCGACATGGCCATCACCGATATCGACGACCGCTTCGACGAAGTGACCCGGCTCGTCGAACTCGTCGCCGAGGACGATATCACGGCGAAAAACGCGCACGAGACCGTGCTCCGGGAGATGCTCGACACGGGTGACGGCCCCGACGCTGTCGTCGACCGCGAAGGGCTTGGCAAGACCTCCGGCGACGAGGTCCAGCAGGCTGTCGTGGAAGCCATCGACGAAAACCCCGACGCCGTCGAGGACTACCACAGCGGCGAGGACGGCGCAATCAACTTCCTCGTCGGGCAGGTCATGCAAAAGACCGGCGGGAGCGCCGACCCCGGCGACGTGAACGGGCTGCTTCGCGAGGAGTTGGAGAGCTAAGACAGCGTCCTACGCGGCCTGCGCGGCACAGTGGTGAGTTGTCACAGTCACCGCTGTGGCCAGTCGGCTGGCAGTTCATCAGCGTGGTTCTCGAGCAGGTCGAGCATCGGTTCGATTTCGTCGAATCGCTGGCCCCGAGATACTTCATCGGCCGCTCGGTCCCAGTCGATGTATGCCAGACTGGCCAGCCGCGGCAGGTCGTCGTGGCGGAGTTCGGTTTCAGTACTTCTGGCCCCGGCACTTCTGGGCAGAAAGTCGACAATCGGCCGTGGACTACTC
The DNA here is from genome assembly GCF_009741785.1 of Haloarcula sp. CBA1122. Taxonomy (NCBI): domain Archaea; kingdom Methanobacteriati; phylum Methanobacteriota; class Halobacteria; order Halobacteriales; family Haloarculaceae; genus Haloarcula; species Haloarcula sp. CBA1122. The sequence goes on along the minus strand of NZ_WPCB01000029.1, from coordinate 33,356 downwards.
TGTTTTACCATAAACAGAATCATTCGTCGACGGCGGGTAAACAACGCCTCGAACACCCGGTCCATCCCTGGGTCCCATATCACATCCGGGATAGAGGTTTCCATCCTGTAACAAGAGACATACTATTGATGATAAATGTCACGATACCGCCGTTTCCTTGCCGAATCGATCCTGAATCGTACAGGTGGATTTGATTTGAGAGGCCGGCCCGATAGCCGCTACGCTGAGCTGCGTGCTACGATTCGCTCGACGCGTTCGACTCGACGCTCTCGCGCCGCTCGCCCGGGATGATCGCGGGGTCCTTCCACAGCAGCGTGACGAATATCGCAGCGGCGAGGGCTTCGAGGGTCTTGATAGCTGATTCGGTCGGTTCAGTGTTGAAATGGTCTAGTATCAGCAACGCGGTACTCCCGCCGTGGTGTCCGCCGCCACCGGACGACGGTGCAGAGAACCCCTCGACGAGGAAGGCACCGTGTCCAGTAGCGTGCCAGAACACCCAGCCGGCGATGGACGCGATCATGAGGAGCGTCCCGGCGATGTAGGCGTTCCGCAGGCCGATGACGCCCCGGGTGATGAGATACGGGCCGGCGAACAACACCGCGGCGAAGGCCACAAACAAGAAGGGCCGAGGGTCCGGCGGGAGGCCTCGTCCGAAGAGTCCCTCGATCGCCTGCGCGTAGATGATGCTTCGCGGGAGTCCCCACCAGAGGTGAAACGTCGCCGTCGCGAAGACGAGTGCGGCGGCGGTTCCGCGGAGGAGTTTGGTCGTCCGGCGATCCATACCGGCAGTCGGGGTGGCAGTGGCAAGAGTGCATCGAAGTGATAAGTGCCGCCGGTCACGGCGGCAGTGCGGGACCGCTACCGAGTGGTAAGAGGCTACCTCCGCGCGAGCGCGAGCGGCCCCGCAAGCGCCCGCACACCCGCGCTGTCGCCTGATTTTCCCGAAAGCCTTTAGAACAACTGACTCCGTAGCGACGAGTAATGACAGAGACAGGTGGTGTCCCATGCGGCTGATTATCACCGAGAAAGACAACGCCGCCCGCCGCATCGCGGAGATCCTCTCCGAGGGGAGCGCATCCGCGAGCAGGCAAAACGGCGTCAACGTCTATCGGTGGGGGAACACCCGCGTCGTCGGCCTCTCCGGGCACGTCGTCGGCGTCGACTTCCCCGAGGAGTACAACGACTGGCGCGACGTGGAGCCGGTCGAACTCATCGACGCTGACGTGACGAAGGAGCCGACCCAGGAGAACATCGTCACGACGCTGAAGCAACTGGCCCGGGAGGCCGACGAGGCCACCATCGCGACTGACTACGACCGCGAAGGGGAACTCATCGGCAAGGAGGCCTACGAACTCATCCGCGAGGAGACCGACGCGCCCGTCGACCGCGTCCGTTTCTCCTCGATCACCGAGCGGGAGGTCCGGGACGCCTTCGCCAACCCCGACAACATCGACTTCGACCTGGCGGCCGCGGGCGAGGCCCGCCAGATTATCGACCTCGTGTGGGGCGCGGCGCTGACGCGGTTCCTCTCGCTGTCGGCCCGACAACTGGGCGACGACTTCATTTCCGTTGGTCGGGTCCAGTCGCCGACGCTGAAGCTCATCGTCGACCGCGAGCGCGAGATCCAGGCCTTCGACCCCGAGGACTACTGGGAGATCTTCGCCGACCTCCAGAAGAACGGCTCGGGCTTCGAGGCCCAGTACTTCTACGACGACGACGGGAAGGAGGCCGAGCGGGTCTGGGTCGAGGACGACGCCGACGACGCCTACGCCGACCTGACGGGCGTCAACGCGGCGACGGTCACGAGCGTCCGCCGCCGAACCCGCACCGACAGCCCGCCGACGCCGTTCAACACCACCGCCTTCATCTCCGCCGCCAGTTCGCTGGGCTACTCCGCCCAGCAGGCGATGTCTATCGCCGAGGAACTGTACACCACCGGCTACATCACCTACCCGCGAACGGACAACACGGTCTACCCGGACGACCTCGAAGAGGACGCCCTGCTCGATGAGTTCGTCGGAGCCGGACACTTCGGCGAGGACGCCGAGAAGCTGCTGGAGCAAGACGACATCACCGCGACCGAGGGCGACGAGGAGACCACCGACCACCCGCCCATTCACCCGACGGGAGAGATTCCGCCGAAGGTCGACCTCTCGGACGACGAGTGGGAGATCTACGAACTGGTCGTCCGGCGCTTCTTCGCGACGGTCGCCGAGGCCGCGACGTGGGAGCACCTCCGCGTCGTCGCCGACGCCGGCGGCCGCTCGCTGAAGGCCAACGGCAAGCGCCTGGTCGAACCGGGCTACCACGAGGTGTACCCCTACTCCAGCGCCAGCGAGAACCACGTCCCCGACGTGGAGGAGGGCGAGGAACTGGCCATCTCCGAGGTCCGGATGGAGGCCAAGCAGACCCAGCCGCCGCGCCGCTACGGCCAGTCACGGCTCATCCAGACCATGGAGGACAAGGGGTTGGGGACGAAGTCGACCCGTCACAATTCAATCGAGAAGCTGTACGACCGCGGCTACATCGAGGGCGATCCGCCCCGGCCGACGACGCTGGCGATGGCCGTCGTCGAGGCCGCCGAGGAGTTCGCCGACCACGTCGTCAGCGACGAGATGACCGCCCAGTTAGAGGCGGACATGACCGCCATCGCCAACGGCGAGGCGACGCTCGACGACGTGGCCGACGAGTCCCGCGAGATGCTCAAACGGGTGTTCGATGAACTGCGTGATTCCCGCGAGGAGATCGGCGAGCACCTCCAGGAGTCGCTGAAGGCCGACAAGACGCTCGGTCCCTGTCCGAAGTGCGGCGAGGACATGCTCGTCCGGCGCTCGCGTCAGGGGTCGTACTTCGTCGGCTGTGACGGCTTCCCCGAGTGTCGCAACACGCTCCCGCTGCCGTCGACGGGCGAGCCGCAGGTGCTCGAAGAGCACTGCGAGGAACACGACATGTACCACGTCAAGATGCTCGCCGGCCGGGACACGTTCGTCCACGGCTGTCCCCGCTGTGAGGCCGAGAAGGCCGACGAGAGCGAGGACGAGGTCATCGGGCCGTGTCCCGAGTGTGGCGTTGCTCCGGCGGAGCAACGAGGCGACGGCGGCGAAGCCGCCGAAGCGGAGGGTGGCGAACTCGCCATCAAACACCTCCGTTCGGGCTCCCGGCTCGTCGGCTGTACGCGCTACCCCGACTGTGACTACTCGCTGCCGCTGCCCCGCAACGGCGATATCTCGGTGACGGAGGCCTACTGCGAGGAGCACGACCTGCCGGAGCTGGTCATCGACGCCGACAGTGACGACCCCTGGGAGCTTGGCTGTCCCATCTGCAACTACGAGGAGTACCAGGCCCGCACCGCTGTCGAGGACCTCGAAGACCTGAGCGGCATCGGCTCGGCGACCGCGGAGAAGCTCGGCGACGCCGGTGTCGATTCGCTGGCGGCGCTCCGGGAGGCCGACCCCGACATCGTCGCTACCGAGGTGCAGGGCGTCAGCGCCACGCAGGTCCGGGAGTGGCAGGACGAACTGGAAGCCTGAGATTTGAAGTCGCCGGTTTTCCGGTCAGTCGGCGACGAACGTCACGCCGTCACAGACCGGACACTCGACGGCGTCCGCGTTGTCGGCTGTGACTGTGTCGACGGTACCGTAGGCGACCGCGTGTGTGACCGGCTCGGGAATCTGGCGCTCACAGAGCGGGCATTCGACGACGCCGGCCCGGAGTCGGTCCCGGTCGATGCTGTGGCCAGTGGTCACAGCTGGAGGTGAGACGTGGAACTCGGGCCGTCGTCGTCATCGATACCGCCCTCGTGGGCGAACGTGTAGTCGTCGTCCGTGAGGAACACGTCGCCGTGAGTCTCCGAGACCTCGACGCCGGGGAGCGTCGTCCCCGCGGCGTCGCCGTTGTCACAGCCGCCGTCGCAGGCATCGAACAGTGAGCCGTGTCGGGGGCAGATGAGCTGGTCGTCCCGCATCGGAACGCCTCGCCCGGTGTCGAACCGCTGTGCCTCGTGCGTACATCGGTTTACCCACGCCTCGACGCCGTCCTCGCAGGGGACGAGAACGACCTCCTCCAGGTCGCCGTATGGGTCTTCGGCGGTGAACAGCCACGACCCGTCCTCGTGGACCGTCTCGACTGTCGTAAGTCGCTGCACGGCTGGCGTGTTTGGCTGCCGCCGGTATCAGCGTTACCGTAGTACGGCGGGAACTGTGCGCATCATTCTCCGGTCTCCGCGGCGATGAGGCGCACCAGTGCAGTAACGAACACCTCGAACAGTCGCCAGACCAAGACGCAACTGATGACGAGCACAGCAAGGACGATGGCGACGAGCCAGAGAAGGAGGCCGAACTGCAACTCGGTGAGCAGCCCCGTCGACAGGCCGACGACGAACCCGCCGACGAAGAGACCGCCAGCGCCCTGGAGACAGCGGCGTTGCCAGCGGTCGAACGCCAGCGCGTCGTCGGCTCCCAGCAGCGATGGCAAGGCGATGCCGAGTCCGGCACCGCCCAGCGCAAGAATAAAGAAAACGCTACCGAACAGATACGAGAGCCCGCGGACGAAGCCCGCACTGGACGACGACGCTGTCGGCATCGTCGAGAAGGAGTACAGCACTCCCACCGTGACGACGACCCCCGTAAACACGAGGACGGCCCGGATGGTAGCGACGACGTACCGGTGCCTGTCCGCTGTCATTGTCTGACGATTGTAACATAGCCATCATAAATCTTCGGAGATATACGTATAGCGCCGACGCCACTCGGTCGCTATCTGTCTGTCCGGGCGGGCTGTCAGTGTGACCCACTGTGGTCGGTGTATCCGAAGCGGTTATACGGCCACGCGCAAGTCTGGCAGGTATGAGCGACTGGGCGGACTGGGACCACATCGTGAAGATAGACCCCGACAAGACGCTAGTCGACGGAGAGACGTTCGAAGACGTCGCGGCGACGGGGACCGACGCCATCGAAGTCGGCGGGACCACCGGAATGACAGAAGAGAAGATGAAGCGGGTCGTCGACGCCTGCGGGAAACACGACATTCCCGTGTATATCGAGCCGTCCAACCCTGCATCGGTCGTCCACAGCGACCGCCACGACGGCTATCTCATCCCGGTCGTGATGAACGCCGGCGACGTGGCATGGATCACCGGCGCGCACAAGGAGTGGATACGCATGGACGACGATATCGACTGGTCGCGGACCTTCACCGAGGCCTACATCGTGATGAATCCGGAAGCGTCGGTGGCGTCCTACACGCAGGCCAACTGCGACCTCGACGCGGACGACGTGGCCGCCTACGCCGAAGCCGCCGAACACCTCCTCGGGCAGGAAATCGTCTACGTCGAGTACTCGGGGATGCTCGGCGACACCGACATCGTCGCCGCCGCCGCGGACATCCTCGACGACGCCACGCTGTTCTACGGCGGTGGCATCCACGACTACGAATCCGCCCGCACGATGGCACAGCACGCCGACACCATCGTTGTCGGCGACCTCGTCCACGACGAAGGTGTCGACGCGGTGCGAGAGACGGTGAAAGGCGCGAAAGACGCGACGGCGACGGTCCGGTAGCTAGAACGCCAGCCGTTCGAGCAGTCGGCCGACGACGCCGTCGGGGTGACGTTTCGTGTCCACTTCAATCGACGCGTGGTCGCTGTCCTGAATTGCTGACTGCGTAGACCCGTCGTCGTTTGACGTACGAGCCGCGAGCCCACCGTTGTTCGCGTGTATCAGGAGCGTTCTGTCGCTGTCAGCCGCGTCTATCGCCGCTGAAAACTCCTGTCGGTCGACGAAGGTCCGCTCCGTCGGCACGTCACAGAGGTCCAGCAGATCGTCGTGGTACGCTTCGAGTTGCTGGCGTTCCTCCGTGGACTGGCGCTCGTCGAGCGGGTAGAGGAACTGGAGGTCGGCTCCGGTCTCCGTCGCGACGGCGTTGCCGACGCGGACTTTCAGCGGGTCGTACGGGCCGCGGGTGGTGACAAGCGTGATCGTCTCCAGCGCGTCAAGCGGCTGTGCGTCGACGGCGATAGTGTCACAGTCGGCCTGTTTCCGGATGCGGTCGATACTGTCACCCAGTAGCGAGTCTTCGAACGACGCACCGCGTTCCACCAGCAGCACATCGACGCCACGCTCGTCGACGGCGTTGGCGACGGCCCGCTCGGGATGGTGGCTCACGAGTTCGCCGTATTCGACAGGAACATCGAACTCAGCCGCCAGCGTGTCGGTCCGGCACTCGAACTCGAGGTCGTCGTGAGACTGGACGCCGGAGGCGTAATCGAGGGGCTGCTGGTCGGGTACTTCGTCGAACTGGACGATAGAGAGACTGCTACCGTTGGGTGTGAGCGCGGCCCCGACTTCCAGCAGTGTCGCTTCGCTCCGTCGCGAGGACCCTTCGGGAAGCGCGACGAGCACGGCAGTCTCCGCCGTCTCGTCGAGTGTCTCTTCGGTCCGGTCGAGCGCGCGGTCGCCGATGCTCCGGCGGACGGACTCCTTGATCGCGCCCTCTCTGGTGACCCGCGGCCGGACGTAGCCCAGATACCAGACGACGCTGCCGACGACGATACCGACGGCCCCGACGATCGCGATGAGGCCCATCTGCGTCAGCAGGGCGAAGCCGGTTATGGTGCCGAATATCGGCGTCCACGGGTACAGCGGCACCTCGAAGGAAGGGTCGTAGTCGGGGGCGTCGCTCTCGCGGAAGCCGATGAGCGCGACGTTAATGAGCGCGAACACGAGAATCTTGAACGCGCTCGCGAGCTTCGCGATTTCCAGAATCGGAACGAAGAGGATGAGCAGCAACATTACGCCGCCAGTCAGCGTAATCGCGGTCACCGGCGTCCCGAACCGGTCGCTGACCGTGCTGAACAGGTCGGGTGCGAGGCCGTCACGGCTCATGGCGAACGGGTACCGCGACGAGGAGAGGATGCCGGCGTTGGCCGTGCTGACCAGCGCCAGAATCGCCGCGAGAACGACGGCCGCGACGCCAGCAGTTCCCAGCGTCGCCTCGGCCGCGTCCGCGATGGGCGTCGTGCTTCCGGCGAGTTGGTCGAGCGGGATGACGCCGACGACGACGGCGACGACGAGGACGTACAGCAGTGTGGTGAAGCCAAGCGAGCCGAGCATCCCGAGCGGGATGACGCGGTCCGGGTCTTCGACTTCTTCGGCGACAGAGGCTATCTTCGTCACGCCCGCGAAAGAGACGAACACGAGGCCGGTCGCGGCGAAGATGCCGCTCGCGCCGTACTCCCACATCCCGCCGTAACTCGCGGTGTTGACCGCCGGACCGCCGCCGGCGACGAACCAGCCGATCGCCACGAGCATCACCGCGACGATGCCGATCTGGAGTCGCCCGGTCTGTTCCGCGCCGAGGATGTTGACGAGGACGAGAACGACGGCGAGCGTGATTGCAACCGGACGGATCGGCAGGTCGAACAGAAGGACGAGGTACGGCACGCCGCCGACGAGCGCGAGCGCGCCCTTGAACGAGAGTGAGAACCACGTTCCGAGTCCCGAAACTGTGCCCAGCAGCGGCCCCATCGACCGCTCGATATAGACGTACGTGCCGCCGGCCTCCGGCATGGCTGTCGCCATCTCGGCCTTGCTGAGTGCGGCAGGAAGGACAAGTACGCCCGCGAGAAGGTAGGCAGCGATGATGCCGGCCCCGGCGTCTTTCACCGCCAGCGCCGGCAGGATGAAGATGCCACTGCCGACCATCGCGCCGATGGATATCGCTACCACTGACAGCAGTCCGAGGTCGCGTTCCAGATCCTTGGCCATGGTTACGCGGTTTCCGGCGTCCGGAGCGATGTTTCGACGGAGCGTTCCAGTTCCGTCGCCAGAACGCGTGAGCCACAGATCACCGTCGAGCCAGCCGACTCGAACGCCGGCCGGTTCTGTGGGTCGTTGAGCACGACGACCACGGTTTCGACATCGAACTGTGTCCGAAGCAGTTGTGTCACGAGGAACGACCCGTGGTCCGTCTGCATCGATACCAGAGCGACATCGGTCGTTTGGGCCCCGGCGTCCTGAAGAACAGTACGCTCCCGCCCGTCACCGACTACCACGCGGGTGTCGTCGGGCGTTTGCCCGGCAACGCCGTCGTGGTCGGTGACGAGACAGGCATCGATGCCTCGGTCTAACGCCGTTACTACCTCAGACCCGACGTGACGGTCGCTGATGACCAGCACCGACGGGGGGTCGATGTCGTCGTCCACTCGTTCGCGGAGTCCGGTAAGAGATACCATGAGTTCTTAGGGGCCGGAGTTACCCGACCGGTATCCACCCATTGGTTCCGGAAGCCGATAAATATCTAGGAGATGATTCCGATTCCGGACTATTATAGATATATAATCACCTTTCGGAAGATTATACTATTTAGACTCACCCTCGGTATCGTCGTGACCGAACTGGTGGAACGGCCGGGTGTACTCGTTCCGAATAAGGTCCTCGTCGACGACCTCCAGTCCGATATCGTTGAGGTCCCTGCCGATTCGGCTCAGGTCGTTCCCGTCGGTTCCGACCACCTCGACGTGGACGTTGTCGGCCCCGGTCATGACCTCCCGGATGGCAACGACGCCGGACACGTCGAGCGCCCGCTGTGCGACCTCCTCGCGCTCGTGGATCGGTGCCGTACAGACGATAAGCGTATGGAGCTGGTACCCCGCGGCCTCGTAATCGACATCGACATCGTAGCCGGCGATAACGCCGGCCTCTTCGAGCTTTGTGATGCGATTCCGAACAGTTCGTGCGGAGACGTCAAGCGATTCAGCGATCTCACTCGCCGACGTGTGTCTCGCATCCTGCTGGAGCGCGTAGATGATGTTCCGGTCCAGATCGTCGATAGGGTACTCCGCGTCGGCCATGTCGATTGTTTCGGCGGCTACCAGTACAAAGGTTCAGGATATTGTCCCGACGCCTTGGTATCGCCCGACTGTCCTCGACACTCCGCTGTGGTTCGCCAGCAACACAGGGACTCGCTATGTGGATTCGAGGCACAGACGCCGCTGTGTCTCAGGGAAGCACCGACTGTTCGGTGAGTGTCACGGATACTGACGGGTGGTACGCGACCCAGTCCGCATCCTCGTCCGTGCGGTAGGAGAGGGGGACTTCGTCAAAGTAGCCCTGCAACGTGTACGTGCCGGCAGTTGAAACCCGCCGCCCGATGAGTTCGTACTGCCGCTCGATGGATTCACCAGCCTCCAGCGTTCCGGTGAGTGGGGCGTTGTCTTTGTTCGCTCCGTTTGGCCGTATCTCGACGGTATCTACCTCCGCATACTCGTCAGTCAGTAGTAAGATGTCGAGTGACCCCGAATCGCCTGCTGAAACCAGTCCTAACACCCCGAGTGGCCAGACGCCGGTGTTCTTGATGCTGAGGTCCTGTGTCCCAGTGTTTCGGAGGGTTATGTCCAGCCGACCGGGGCTTTCGATCTCGATATCCCGGTCAACGACTGTCACGTCGAGTGCGAGCGGGTGCGAATCATCTTCGGTTTCAACGCTGGAGATAGTGTACTCGGTATCGCCGAGACAGCCGGCGAGACCGGACAGCGCTGCCGTCGATACAGCCAGATACTGGCGGCGGTTCATGCGTCCACCGCCTCGGCGTGATCGGAGCCGTCAGTCAGTGTCATGAAGATGTCTTCGACTGTCGCGTCAGACGAAAGGTCACAGGTGTCCCGGAGCGCCGGCAGGGCCCCTTCGACAATGAGGTCCCCTTCATAGAGGATCCCGACACGGTCACAGACCAGATCGACCTGCCCGAGGACGTGACTGGAGAAGAACACCGTCGCACCGCGTTCGGACTCGGCTTCGACAACATCTCGCACCAGCGCGACGCCGTGGGGGTCGAGCCCGGTGAACGGTTCGTCGAGAACCAGGAGGTCCGGCTCCCCGACGAGACTCATCGCGAGTGCCAACCGCTGTTCCATCCCCTGTGAGAACTCGCCAGCGGGTCTTTCGATAGCGTCGGCCAGTCCAACGCGCTCGAGCAGTGCTCGCGGGTCGTCGTCCGTACGCTTCGTATCGATCACCAGTTCGAGGTGCCGCCGCGCAGACAGCGACGCATACGTCTCGAAGCGGTCGGGACAGATACCGACACGCTGGTGGCAGGCGACGACATCGTTCCACGGGTCGTGGCCGAGAACGCGGGCCGTTCCCGACGTTGGTTTGATGTAGTCCATCAGTAGATTGATCGTGGTCGACTTGCCGGCACCGTTCGGGCCGAGGAAGCCGTACACCTCGCCCTGTGCAACGGTCATGTTCAGCGCATCGAGCGCAACAGTCTCGCCGTACTGCTTCGAAAGCCCGTCGGTCTCGATTGCCGGCGGTGTCATGCGAGGTCACCTCGCTTGAACCGATAGCCGGCCAGTGCCAGCGGGACGACACCCCAGAAAAGCAGTACGACGAGGGCGAGCGATTCGTGAAGGTAGACCGGAACTGGCTGTCCACTAAAGGCTGCATCAACGACGTACTCGTTGGTTGAGATACCGGGATACAGCACGTCGATGACTGACGTGTACTGGCCACCGGAGTTCGCCAGTCCGAGTATCCAGTTCGTTACAGTTCGGTACGCTCGACCTGGCGAAAGCCGAAGTATAGCGAACAACAGACCGTCAGCCGGCGGTTCGAGCGGATTGACTGCGTTGCCGGTCACAGCCAGGTAGAGACGGACACCAACGATTTTCCACCCCAGTGTCAGCAGCAGAAAGAAACCGCCGAAGAGTACGCTGGTGACACGGACTGTGCTGGTCGTGGCTGCCGATGCCGCTGTTGCGACTGACACGAGCACAACGATGTACAGCACTGTCACCAGAAACACGCCGATGAAACGTAACGGGGAGAACAGCCCGAACTTGACACCGCCAATCACGCCGAGAATAACTGTTGCGAGGGTAAACGGGAGCACAGCCCCGACGCTCCGACCGAAGACCTTGCCGATGAGAATATCAGTTCGCGTGAGGGGCAGTCCAAGCAGGAATTTCAAACTGCCCGACGTGCGCTCCTGAATAATCGACCGATACGTGAGTAACAGGACACCCAGCGGGAGGAGAAACGACCCGGCCACCTGAACGAAGCCAACCGTGACGTTCGGGCCAAGCACGTCCCAACTCTGGTAGGTGGGACCATACCCCCAGACGACGAGCAGGGGCGCAAGTATCCAGGTTCCTTTCGATTTGAGTAACGCGACTGCCTCTTTCCGTGCGACGGGAAACCATCGGGGGAGGGCCATGTTGGCGGGTTTGAAAGTGTATCATATAAAACACACTGTCAACGGCTACTCTGTTTACACGGCACCGAGCTATCGCTTCGGCCGGACCTGATCATCAATGGCGTCTTGTCCCGAGACCAACCGCGTCCGAGAGGGACCTGCGCCCTCGCCTCGAAAGACTGTTCTTAAGTTAGGCCCACAAGAACCAACGTCCATGGAAAACCGAACCTACACGGCGGACGCAACGCCGGGTGACACGGTCACCGTCGCCGGCTGGGTCCACGAGATCCGAGACCTCGGTGGTATTGCCTTCCTTATCCTTCGAGACACCACCGGAAAGATACAGGTCAAATTCGAGAAAGACGAGATGGACGACGACCTCGTGGAGACGGGGCTGAACGTCCAGCGCGAGTCGGTCATCTCGGTCACCGGCGACGTCGAGGAGGAGCCGCGCGCACCGACCGGCGTCGAAGTCACGCCAGAGTCGGTCGACGTCATCTCCGAGGCCGACCCCGAACTGCCGCTCGACCCCTCGGGCAAGGTCGACGCCGAACTCCCGACCCGCCTTGACAACCGCACGCTCGACCTCCGCAAGGACGAAGTGAAGGCCATCTTCGAGATCCGCGCGGAAGTCCTCCGCTCGGTCCGCGAGGCGTTCCGCGAACTCAACTGCACGGAGATCAACACGCCGAAGATCGTCGCTACGGGGACCGAGGGCGGCACCGAGCTGTTCCCGATCACCTACTTCGGGCAGGAAGCGTTCATGAACCAGAGCCCGCAGCTGTTCAAGCAGCTGATGGTCGGCTCCGGCCTCGAACGCGTCTTCGAGATCGGCCCGATCTTCCGTGCCGAGGAGCACAACACGCCGCGACACCTCAACGAGGCGACCTCCATCGACTTCGAGTCAGCGTTCTACGACCACACCGAAGCGATGGACGCCTGCGAGCACGTCGTCCAGTCTGCCTACGAGGGCGTCGCCGAGAACTGTCAGGACGAGCTGGAAGCGCTCGGCCTCGAAGATGAGTTCGCGGCCCCCGAGGGCGACTTCCCGCGACTCACCTACGAGGACGCCCTGGACCGCATCAACGCCACCGGCGAACTCGACGAGCCGCTGGTGTGGGGCGACGACCTCTCGACGGAGGCCGAGCACGTCCTCGGGCAGGAAGTCGGCGAGCACTACTTCATCACCGACTGGCCCAGCGAGATCAAGCCGTTCTACATCAAGGACCACGACGACGACGAGGAGGTCTCGACGGGCTTCGACATGATGCACCCGTCGATGGAACTGGTTTCGGGCGGCCAGCGTGAGCACCGCTTTGACCACCTCGTCGAAGGGTTCGAACAGCAAGGGCTGGACCCGGAAGCCTTCGAGTACTACACCAAGATGTTCAAGTACGGCATGCCGCCACACGCCGGCTGGGGCCTCGGCGGCGAGCGCCTCATCATGACGATGCTCGGGCTGGAGAACATCCGGGAAGCGGTACTGTTCCCGCGAGACCGACAGCGTCTGTCGCCGTAGGCGACGACGCGACTGTTGAGCGGGAGCTTGTGAGGCGAGCGGAGCAAGTCTCACAGTGTTCCCGCGAGATCGCCAGCGTCTGTCTCCCTGAGACAGACAGCGACTCCCTCCGTAGGCGAGGGCCTGAAGGGAGTGAAGGGTCTCGAATCGCCGTAACGACACGCGAGCGCGCGTTTTACACCACTTTCATCCAACAACTGCTACAGTGGAGAGCTGTGGATCTACGCACCATTCCGGGCCGACACAAGAAAGAGAACGTATTGTTTCTCCCGCTATGCGTTCGCCGCCGCCTGTTTCAGAATCTGTGGCGCAACCACAACTTCGAGCGCGGCGATCCCGAGTGCGACATACCGTATCGTCCCTTCCAAGAAGAGGAACGCGACAGCCGCGACGACCGTGGCGCTGACCAGTGGGATACCATAGCGAACGACCGGGTTTTCGAAAGGGGAGGGCATACAGACTAGTCAATTGAATGCTGTCTCATATTCGTTTCTGACTTCGGTGGATTGTGAGCGACTCAGGTGCCGGCGAGTGTAACTACGACAGCCACTGGTTGCCGATTGGGTGGCGCTACGAGGGGACCGAGTGAGCACGGTTGGGAAGAACAGCGGCCGGGAGATGTATAGAACAGGCAAAATAAAGAGGAGCGTTCGCGACGCGTATCTCAGTCGTCAGCAGGAGCCGCGCCGCCGGAGCCGATGCTCGCCCCGGACCCCGAGACGGTGCCTTCGTTAGCGGCGACCCAGCGCAGGAGCAGGAACGCGAAGACGTACTTCGCGAGGATGTCCAGCCCGGAGTAGCCCCACGAGGTGACGCCGACGCTCAGGAGGGCTACACCTTCGGAGCCCAGCGCCCACAGAATCGGATACCCGAGCCACAGCACGACGGTCAAGAGCTTGAGCGTCCCGAATATCTCGCTCGTCCCGGCGGCCTCCGCATCGGCCGGCCACTGGACGAGCAGGACGTACAGCACCGCGACGAAGAACGCGCAGCTGATGCCGTAGAACACCCAGCGCAACAGGTGCGAGGAGGTGATCAGCGCGGCGGCGAGGCCGGTCACGCACATGCCGATGTCCATCGTAATTGCGGTGAACAGCGACGCGATATCGGTGTCGGCCAACAGGCCCAGCGCCAGGAGAATCATCGGCGTCGAGAGCGTCCACGTCAGGTAGCGGCCCCACGGTGACAGGACTTCCTGCCCGGCGAGAGCGTGGCCCGGCGGCATCTGCAGGAAGCCGACTGTCAGGCCCGAGGCCAAACCGGCGTAACTGGAGATCGAGACCAGCGGAACCAGCATCGTCGCAACCCAGATGAGTTTGGCGCGAGGCGACTCGATATCTCGACCCATCGCGACGAACAGGAGGATGACCACGCCCGCCAGCGCGATGTTCACCCAGAGCGATGAGTTCAGGAGGAAATTCGACTGTATCTCCTGGAGCACATCTGACTGTGTCGCCTGGAGTACTGTCGTTGCAGTGGTACTGGCAGCTGTCATACATTCAATATACGAAAGGACCACTTAAGACCGTATGGCCAAACGGTATCGGTATTCGGTTTATATTCAGACTTCGGAAAGGAACGCTCACTCCGTGAGAATGATATGAAAAACGGCCAACAGCTAACCGCTCCGGGGAATCATCACTCAGGAAACAATTCTTTTTCGCGTTCGATGGCTTCGATGCGCGCAATTTCGGCGTCGGTCAGTTCCAGGTCGGCAGCGGCGAGGTTGGCTTCGAGATGGGGTCGGGAGGACGCCTTCGGGATTGTGACGACGTTCTCGTAGCTGGTCACCCAGGCGATGCTGACGGCGGCCGGCGACGTGTCGTGCTGGTCCGCGATGTCGACGACAGTCGGCTCCTCGAACACGCGACCGCCCGCCAGCGGTGCGTACGCGACCAGCGGGTAGCCGTGTTTCTGGGCGTCAGCGAGCAGTGGTTCGCGCCAGAATAGCGGATGGAACTCGACTTGGTGTGCAGCAATTCCATCGAGGTGCTCGCGCGCGACAGTCAACTGGTCCGGCTCGAAGTTCGAGAGCCCGACGTGCTCGGTCAGTCCCGCCTCGCGCACGGACTCGACAGCGGGCAGCGTCGTTTCTGGGTCGTAGTCGCCACGCGGGCGGTGGACGTACAGGAGGTCGACGGTGTCGAGACCGAGTCGGTCGAGGCTGGCTTCCGTGCTCGGACGGACAGCGGTCGGCTCAAGGGCGTCGATCCAGAGTTTCGTCGCGACAGTCAGGTCAGCCCGATCGGTGTCGGCGGTGGCGATGCCTGCACCCACAGTACTCTCGTTATCGTAGATCTGAGCGGTGTCGAGGTGGCGGTAGCCACAGTCGATGGCTGTCCGAACGACAGCCTCGTCCTCGATACCCATCGTGCCGAGTCCGACTGGCGGGAGGTCCATGCTCCGGCGTTCGGACCCCCGTTAAAAAGGAGTAGCGGCTCCGACGGGCCACAGCCCCCCAGATGCGGCCCGCCGGTCGGTTAGAAGTCGGTCCGCTGCGTGACAGCTTCCGCGTGGTTAGCCCACTTTTCTACGGTCGGGGACCCCCAGTACTTCACTGCGCCGCTTCGCTCGTCGTAGTCGATGAGCCCGATCCGATGGAGGACTGGCAGGTGCTCCTCTTCGAGCTGCGTTCGGATCGTCGAGGGTGACGTATCTGTTGCGTCGACCGTGCTCGTCTCCCCATGCTCCGATATTGCCGAGGCTAGCGCCGTGACGTCAGCGGCCGTCTGGTCACCGCTCGCGAAGTAGTGACAGACGGCACGGCGTCGCCAATCAGCCAAAACCTCGAACACGTCGTCTACATCCGCCGTAGACAGCGTTCTGTCCGACGGCGTCATCCCACACCACTGGTCACTCTGAGACCCTCCATTCCTTTGGTTACTCATTTACGCGCATTAAATTAATGGCCCCCAATATTATTAACTCTGTACCTAGACGGCTAGGTACCCGTCGAACACGCTGGCTGTAATTGCCAACAGCGTCACCGGCGCGTATCACTGCATATCGAACACAGCGTCGATGAGATTCCGCTGCGCTCGCCGGAGATGCTGATGGAGCGTCGGTGATGCGATACTGAGCCTCTCTGCCAGTTGCTCGGCGTTCGTATCTCGGGGCCAGGCGTAGTAGCCCGTCAGGAAGGCCGTGCGGAGGACTTCCTTCTGGCGGTCAGTCAGGTGGTTGCGTGGGTCCGTTTCGGTGTCAAGTATGTCGTCTGTCCGGTCGCACTCCTGCTTTGCCGTCAGCGTGCTGTCAGGCACCCGGTCGGAGACTGCGTCCCGTATCGCCCGGGAGTCGGCATCCGGCGGGGCCTCGACAGTAATAGAGAGCGCCCCGTCGTCGGCAACCACAGTCCGGCAGCGGGCACCGACATCGAGAAGCAGCGATTGGACGGTTTCTGTAACCTGCAACTCGATAATGCCGCTTGAATCGTCTGCACGGACGACCCGCGAACCGAGAATCTCCGTCTGAGAACAGAGATGCGCAGAGACTGCATCGGGCGGCCCTTCGTCGACGGAGACATAGAGGAGATGCGTCGGCTCGGTATCGACAGATTCGACGACCTCGATTCGGCATCCGTACGCATTCGCTGCCGAGACAAGGGGTATGTCGGAACATTCCGATTCGAATGTCAGTTCGAGCGTGGTATCGTCAGACAGGAGTTGCCTGTTCTGGACCGCGGCGAGCGTGTACCCGACCATCTTGCCGAGGACAGCGAAACTGTCAGCTATTCGGCCGCCGAACGCCGCTGGCTGGTCGGCGTACACGCAGAGAACGCCGTGGACGGTGTTTCCCTGAACCAGTGGAATCGCTGCGGCGGACTTGAACCCCTGCTCGCGAGCAGCGGCCCCACACTGCTTGAATTCGGACGGGTCGCCGCAGTCCTGTATCGTCTGGACCGCACCTGTCACGAGGGCTGTTTCACACAGCACTTGGTCGTTCCCGTCACTAACGATGAGGTCGTCGAGAACGTCACTATTGTCGCCGGCTACCGTTTTCGGCACGAGTCTATCGTCTGCGCCGGCTCGCTCACCGATCCACGCTAGCTCACAGAGGTCCGATTCGACAATGCGCTCACACACTGTCTCTGCAGTCTCGTGGCGAGTCGCGGCACCACCCAAAGCGTGAATGAGGTCCTGTATGAGCATGTTGACCCCGTTGAGTGTCGCCAGTTCGTCGCGCTGTCGTTCGATCGCATCCTGACGTTTCCGCTCTTCGGTGATGTCCTGATGGATCCCGACGGCCCTGATCGCCTCGCCGTCGTCGTTCCACTCGAACACCTTCCCGATGTCCCGGATCCATCGCCAGTCCCCGTCTTTTGTCCGCATCCGGAACTCGCTCTGATACAGATCGGTCTCCCCGGACTTCAGTTCCGCGAGCGCCTGTTCCACTCGGTTGAGGTCGTCTGGATGGACGAGGTCGGCCCACGTCTCGTAGTGTGGCTCCAGTTCGTTCGTGGTGTAGCCGAGCATCCCGGTCCAGCGCTCGTCGAAGGTGACATCGTTGGTTTTGGGGTTCCAGTCCCAGACGCCGAGTTCCGCGCCTTCGAGCGCGAGATTCAATCGCTCAGTCATCTCCTGATACTCCCGCTCGCGGTTACAGCGCTCCGTGATGTCCCGAGCGACGCCGATCAACCCGCTGTAGTTGCCGGCTTCGTCGTGAATCAGCGTATAGTTGATCGACACCTCCCGTTCGGTACCGTCTTTCCGATAGAACGTCAGATCGGCAGTCGTGCTCTCCTTCTCAGGCGTTTCGAGCAGCGTTTCCACAGTCGCCTGCCCCTTCGACAGTTCACCGGGGGCCAGCACTGTCGAGGCGTGTTCGCCACACAGTTCGTCCGGCTCGTACCCGAGGTTCGCCGCGAACGACTCGTTACAGAAGTCGATGACACCCCGTTCGTCGAGCGTGTAGAGGCCGTCCTGTGCCTGCTCGACGAGGAGATCCAGCAGCGCCGTGCGGGCATCACGCCGGGCGGTTTCGGTGATGTCTCGCAGTAGGACGAGCGTGAGTCCCCCTGCGGCGTCCGGTAGCTCGTGCCCGTGTCGAAGGAGGTACTGGTCGCGGTCGCTACCCGGAACCCGGACCGCAACCGGTTCAGTCGGGGCGTCCCGGAGTCGCTGTAGCTGTCGACGGCCGCCGGGCGTGTCGGGGAGTGCCGTCCGCATGGCGTCGTAAAAGCCCTCGACCCGGCGGGTATCGTCGAGGCGGTCAACGAACGTCGACACCGAGTCGCTCGACCAGTGTACCGTTCCGTCATCCGCCAGTAGGACAGCGATTTCGTTCGCTTCAGCGCGCGATTCGATTCCGGACAGCGCATCTCGGAGCGCGGACTCGGTCCGATCGGCCGACGCCGACACGACGCTGACAATCTTCTCCGCCAGAAACGTCGGCTGTCCGTCCCCCTGTTTCCTGACGACCGTCTCTGCATCGTCGAAGACAGTCGCAGCGCTGTCCGGGGCAGTGGCGTCGGTGTAGAGGACGACCGGGTAGCGGTCGTTCGACACCAGTGGGGCCGGGATATCGCCCAGTCCAGTCGGGTCGAGGACGAGACAGGAGACCGCTGTCGACGCGGCAGCTTCCAACGCGGCATCCGTCGTTGCCACGCTCGTCACCGTCATCTCGGCGCTGTGATCCGCCAGAACCTCGTGTATCTGCTCTCGTGCCGTCGCGTCGGAGTCGAGATACACGACTTCGATGTCTCGACTGGCAGCGCCGGTCTGTCTCGCTCCCGCAAACGCGACATCGTCGAGGCCATTCCCAATCATCGCCCTGGTATGCTGTTCAACCACTTTACTGAGGCATAATAACTGTTCGGCGGCCACAGCGGCTCCAGACAACGATCCGACACGTTCGCCGACACAGTGGCTACCCCATCGGGGATAACACACGGTTCCTGTCGTAGCCCATCGGACAGAGAACGCTCGGACCGATGACGCACCGTATTTAGCCACCACGTCCCCGTTAGCTGTCACTCGGGTAACGGGGCCGGTGACGCTTCGGCGTCAGTCGAGCACGAACAGCCGCTCCCGGAGGGTCTCGGCGACGTCAGTGAGATGAGCCTGTCCGAACGCCGCGACCAGCAACGCCCCGAGCGAATTGAACATCGTGTCCCGGACCGTGTCATCGAGGCCGTGTTGCGCCAGCGGCATCGTGACACCCGTTTCGGTGGCGACGATGTCGAGCGCGAACTCGAACAGTTCCCAGATCACGCCGAAGGACAGCACGACGACGAAGATGTACACGAAGAAGACGCGCTTGGGGATGTGAATCGAATCGTTGTGGAGGTCGATGGTCCGGGCCGTCGTGTACCCGAACGCGGCGATGAGCGAGGCTGACATCGCGTGGGTGAGGTGGTCCCACCAGCCGATCTGTCCGTAGAGCCCGGCCGACCCGAGGGTGTGCAGGAACACCGCGGTCGTGATCCAGAGGGCGAGCCACGGGTCCAGGGCCAGATTGTAGTTTCGCCGCATCACTGCGGGGAGAAACGTGACGAGCAGGCCGATACCGCCGTTCGTGATCGGCTTCGGTTGGCCGGCGACGATGCCGTAGCCGACCAGCCCGAGCAAGACGAGTTGCATCGCGCGGGTGATCCGCCGCTGGTTCCGCATCGACGGTCGGGGCAGCCTCATCGCCGCACCATCCGTCGGAGACCACGCCAGAGGCGGCGGTCCCGCCGTCTGAAGTAGCCATCGAACAACACACCCGCGGCGAGTCCGGCGAGGGTGACGTACAGCCACTCGGTCATCAGCGCCTCGTTGGTCGTGAGATACGACGTCCCGAGAAACCGGTCGGCGTTCCACCGGAACACCGTCCAGGCCGCCACGGCGGCGAGTGTCGTCAAGACGACGAGACAGACGGCGAACCAGTGTGTGACTTCCAGCTCGGTGAACATATGCAGTTCCACGATGACGAGTAGCGACAGCGCTGCCAGCGAGAGATACGTGGCAAAGGTTCCGACCGTCCCCCCGACGAGGCCGCGGACCAGGATCGGCAGGCAGGCGAGAAAGAGCAGTTCCCAGGGCAGCATGACGCGCCACTCGCGGAACGCCACCGGCGGCACGAGGACGACGAAGCCGACGACACCGACGAGCAGTATCCACTGGTAGTCGATGTCGAGGACGCTTTCGACGAACACAGCCGTGAGAATCGCGACGAGCACCCACGCGATGATCGCGTTGGTTCGCCCGTCACGAAAGAGCTTCTCGAACGTGTCATCGAGGTCGATAGCCCCGAGACTGCTGTCGGGACGGCCGGCACCATCGCTCATTGCAGTGGACTGGGGTACGACGGAGAATAAACCCAGCGACGTGTTTATACCGGCTACGGCCCCTTGTACAGGTATATGATGCTGCCGACGCACGCGATAGCGGGGCTCGCAATCGCGACACCGCTGCTCGTCCTTGCGCCAGACCACGCCGCAGTAGCGCTCGCTGGCGGCCTCGTCGGTGGCGTTTTGCCCGACCTCGACCTGTACTCGGGCCATCGGCGTACGCTGCATTACCCAAGCGGGTACACGCTCGCGGCGCTCCCGACCGCCGGGTTCGCCGCTATCCTCCAGACACCGCTGCTCGTCGCGCTCACGTTCGTACTGCTGGGCGCTGCCCTCCACTGCCGGATGGACCGGTACGGCGGCGGCCTTGAACTCCGCCCGTGGGAAGGCACGTCCGAACGCGCCGTGTACGACCACGTCCGCGGGCAATGGCGGTCGCCCAAGCGATGGATACAGTACGACGGTGCACCGTCGGATGTGGGGCTGATGGTACTCGTGGGTTCGCCGCTGTTCGTCGTTCTAGACGGGCCGTTCCGGTGGGTCGTCGCCGCGGCCCTCGTCACCGGTGCGACGTACAGCCTCCTCCGGCGTCGACTGGCAACCCTGGCCCCGGTCGTGTTCGGCAACGTTCCCGAGTCGATCTCGGCCCACGTCCCGGACCGTTACCGGCAGTAGCGCTCGGCTACTGACCCGTTTCCGATATTTCTGTGACGCCGCCGTTATTTCCGCGCCGCTTTCCTCACTGCGGTCCCGCGACAGCGTCTTCAGCGACGCCGCGTAGCGTCAGCCATGTGTTGATTCCGGCCCGCAGTGCGACGAGATCACTCGCCTCGACCGTGAGTTCGACCCGCTGTCCGTCCCGGCTGAGGCGCGCCGTCGTCCGGTCCCCCTCGATGTCGTCGATTTCGGGACGGATGCTCCGCTCGATGGCGCGAGCCCGGTCGGCGTTGTCGTACTCCGCAGTCAGGTGGGTCCGATGTGGTGCAGTCATACTGTTCGAAATGGGAGCGTCGTCGTATCAGTCGCGGGACTGCCCCAGAAAAGCCGTTTGCAACGTGGCGCAGTCGGCCGTCGACCGTCAACGGCGTACCGACAGTCTCAGTTGACGTTGATCTCTTTGACGTCGGGTGACCGCTCCTTCAGCAGGACGCGGTGTCCGCAGTACGGGCAGCGAACGCCGCCGTACTCGTCCAGCGTCACGTCGCGCTTACAGCGTGAACACTTGTAGCTCATAGTTGAGAGATAGGAACGGGGGTCCTTTACTCCTCGTCTTCGGACAGTGCGGCCCGAATAGAGCGTCGAACGGTCTTGCCGCCAGGCGTCTCCGGCTTGTAGCTGCCGCCGGTGAACTTGTAGTCACAGTAGCTGCACTGCCAGATGCCCGTCCCCTGGCGGTCGACTCGGTCTTCGCCGCAGTTCGGACAGGCGTGGTCCTCGTTCATCTCCGATTCGATCTCCGCGACGCGGCGTCGGGACACGCGACCGTAGCGAGCGCCGAAACGGCCCGAGCTGCCGGTCTTTCCGCTCTTGCTAGCCATAGTGGTCTGTTGTCCGCCGAGCGGCCACATAAGGCCTTCGAGATGCGGCCCGGTCGACCGACGGCCACAGGGATTAACAGGCCCGGCCGGCAACGACCGACTGACATGGACGAGCTACTCGACGTCGTCGACCTCGTCGCGGACTCCGGGTTCGAGGGTATCGTCACATGGCTCGTGCGAATCGTCGGTCTCGTCGCGCTGCTGGGCGGGCTCGGGCTGTGGCTGTTCACCGAGATGGGACTGCTCGTCGTGCCGGCAGTGCTGATACTCGCCGGTATGGTCCTGCTCGTCGCGCCCAGCATTCTCCTGCTGACCGCGGAGCTAGCCTAGAGAACTCAACAAGAGGGAGGCGGGCAAACCGTCGGTCGATGGCAGCGTTCGACGAGCTTCGAAGTCGCCTCCAGCGGGTCGCACCGGCCACGAGCGGGCGGCTTACGGCCTCGGAGTTCTTGCTCTCGGGCGCAGCAGCCGGACTGCTCGGCTGGGGCGGCACCCAGGCGCTCACCTGGCTCGACCACGCCAACGGCCAGCTGCTCGCAACGGTGCTGTGGGTCGTCTTGATCGGCGGCTTCGTCGGCCTGACGGTCCTGCACGCACCGGACTCGGTCCGCTTCTCCGACGCGATGCTCGCCTGGGGAACGGTCAACACCACTGCGACGGCGCTGACGGTCGGCGGCCTCCTCAGTGTCGTCCCCGAACAACTGGCGTACTGGCACGCGTGGGTCGGCGCGACGGCCATCGGCTACTGCTGGACCGGCGGCGTTCTGAAAGGGGCGGGTCAGCCCGCGCGCGGACGCGGCTACCTCGGAGCGGGCGTCGTCGGCCTCTGTCTGCTGACTATCGGGGCCGTCGCGTTTCCGCTGGTCGCCCCGACCGGCTATCTGGCGCTCGCCGCGCTCCATGCAGGTCCGATGGTACTCGACGTGCGGACGGCGTTACCGGCTGTTCACCGGACTGGTGTCGTTGGAGCCGCGGTAGCCGCTGTGCTCGTTGTCGGCGTTGTCGCGGCGTGACAACCGGTCCCGGCGCGGGTGCTACTCCTGCAGTTCGGCTTCCTTGAGTGCCTCGTTCAGATCGGCCCGGACGTGTTCGCCCAGTTCGCGGTCGCCGGCCGTCGTGACAACGCGGTTCTCCTGGACGCTTGAGCCGTCGCGGATGAGCACCCGGACGTTGCCGTTGGCGTCGGCGCGGGTCGCCTTCGCCCGGACGCCCGTCGGCGAACTCGCGCCGCCAGCGTCGATGGGACCGGGGATGACCTTCTTGACGTGGGGGTGGCCGGCGACGGTCTGGATGACTCGCTGGCCCGACCGGCCGCCGATGAGCGTCGAGTGGCTCCCGCCGAGTTTCTCCGAGGGCGCGGCGTCGACCACTTCCAGCGCGGGCTCGCCCTGGCGGTCGATGACCCGCTGAACCGGATCGTCGCCCTCGACGCGGAAGAACTCGTAGTGCAGTTGCGGGCGGACGGCGGCGATGACGTCGCGGTCGCCCGTGACGTACACCTCCTCCGGTCGTTTCCGTCGCACCTCGTCCGCGACGAGGCCGGCGAAGTTGCGGAGCTCGACGACGACCGTTTCGTCGCTCCCCTCGCCCTCCGGCGTCGTCGTCACCGTCCGCTGGCCGACGACCGACCCGTCCAGCAGCGAGGTCACTGTCGCCCGCTCGCGGTCGAGTTCGAGGACGACGGCGTCCGTATTGGCAGTGTGACAGACCAGGCAGTAGTCGCCCGGTCGGTCGAGCGGCGTGGCACACTGCCGACAGTCCATAGCTGTGGCTACGGCTGCGCGCTGATAAGGAAGCCGGTTCGGTGGTTTTGCGACGTGTGGTCAGCCCTCGTCTTCGATGGTCGCACCGGGCGGATAGATAGCGGCGACGGTCGCATCGTAGCCCGCGTCGGTGAGGCCGGTCCCCAGCGCAAACACCGTCTCGCCGAGCATCGCCATCGCGGCGTCCCCGCCCGCTTCGGCCACGTCGTCGATGACGCTTTTCACCTCCGGCGTCAGCAGCTCCGCTTCACGGGAGAACTGCCGGGAGGCCTGGATAAACGTCGACAGTTTCGGCTCCTTGACGACGGTAGAGAGCGCGCGCTCGCCGGCAGCTGTCAGGATGTCCGTGTCGCCGCCGACGACATCCGCCGTCGATAGCTCCCCGAGTGTGACGTACTCGATGCGGCTGCGGGCCGGAATGGCGTCGAGATAGTTGAACTGCGGCCCGCCGGGTTCGAGCCGGAGCGGCACGCCGCCGCGGGCCTGCGCGACAACGTCGCCGAGCCCGGAACCGGCCTGGACCTCCGCGCCGTGGGCGATGGTCACCAGTTCGTTGTACGAGAGCCCGTGGCCGAAGACGGCATTGGCCGCCAGTGCGGTGCCAAGCGCCAGCGCGCCGGAGACGCCGAAGCCCGAGCCGAGCGGGAGCGGTGTTTCGGCGGTGACAGTCGCCGTGGTTCGCAGCGCGTCCAGCACTCGCTCGACGGCTTCCACCTCGATTTCCTCGCCGTTCAGCGTTATCTTGGTTTCAGCCCCGCGGCTGACGGTAACAGAAACGCCGTCAGACAGGGCCAGCCCGCCGCCGCGGGAGCCGGTCTCGATCGGGTCATCGCCACGGTCAACGGTAAAAAAGCCCGTGATGTGGCCGGGGACGAACGCGTGTGCTTCGTCGGTCATTGCCTCCTCGTGGGACCCAGTGGCGTTAAGGATTGGTGGTCGCCCGCTCCGTCCGCACACGCTCCGCCCAGAGTTTCAGGAGACCGACAGGCGATTCTCCGACCCGTAGTTTGATGTATGTTTACACGAGATGACTGTGAAAACATGCCGACAATCAGCGCGCGGCTCCCGAGTGAAGAGAAAGACGAACTGGACGACGTCGCCGAGTTGCTCTCCGAGGACCGGTCGACCACGATTCGGAAAGCCCTGCGGGAGGGACTGGAAACGCTCCGGCTCCGCGTCGCCGTCGAGCAGTACCAGTCCGGCGACGTGTCGGCGGCCGAAGCCGCACAGCTTGCGGACCTCTCCATCGCCGAGTGGCTCGACGTGGCCCGCGAGCGAAACCTGACGACGCAGCTTGAGCTGTCCGACTTGGAGCTCGACGCCGACACGGCCGCGGAGCTATGACCCGCATCTACGTCGGGCCGACGTCGCTGTACTCGCTGGGACAGGTGGGGGAACTGTCGCTGCTGGACGCGTTCGACGGCGACATCGTCATTCCCGAGCCCGTCATCGACGAGGTCCAGGTCGAACCGACCGCAACGAACCTGACCGAGTACCGCGAGAACGGCATCGACACCGGCGTCGACGAGGACTACGTCGACCAGGCCGAGTCCCTGCTCGGCGATTCCGACCTCGGAGCCGCTGTGACGGTGCTCGCCGGCGTGTTAGCCCACCGCGACAGCGACGACCGCTCCGCCGTGGCCGTCGTCTCCGAGGACCGCACTGTCCGCCGGATGGCGCAGGGCCTGGGGGCGGAAGTGACGAGCAGTTTCGGCGTCGTGGTCCGGGCCGCTATCGAGGACAAGTACCTCAAACCGACCCAGGCGAAGCGGATCGTCAGGCGGATTGATCAACACGGGATGCACCTGACCGGGGAGCTACGGGAGCGGGCGGTTGGAGAGGTCGCCTGAGTTCACTGCCGCGAATAGTGGGTTCATGTCTTTTAGCGCCGGGTTTTCGACAGAACGACTGTGCTCTCAGCCTCTTGCCACCCCGCTGCTGGACTTGAAAGCGTGGGTTTAACAGTGCGGCCCCCAACTCTGGAGGTATGCAGGGTAATCTTCCGCCTGAAGCACAGGAGAAGCTCGAGGAACTGCAGGACCTTCAGCAGACAGCACAGCAGGTCGCCGCACAGAAACAGCAGGCCGAGACGGAGCTCCAGGAGTCCCAGACGGCTCTGGACGAGCTCGACGACATCGACGAGGACGCGACCATGTACCGCGAGGTCGGCGAACTCCTCGTGAAGACCGAGTTCGACGAGGCGCAGGACGACCTCGAAGAGAAGGTCAACAGCCTCGAAGTCCGCGTCGAGACGCTCGAAAAGCAGGAAGAGCGCGTCCAGGAGCAGTTCGAAGAGCTCCAGGGCGAGCTCCAGCAGATGCTCGGTGGCGCAGGCGGCGCGGGTCCGGCCGGCGGCCCCGGCGCTGGCGGCGCATAAGGCGATGCCGACAGACGATGAGGTCGTCGAGACAGCCTCGACCGCAGCCGAAGACGTTGTCTTCTCGCGATACGATGTCAGCGCGGTCGAGGACCTCGACGTGACTGTCACCTTCGAAGACGGCGTACTAGATGTCGACGTGTACGTCAACGCGCCCGACAGTCGTCAGGACGAGGCACAGGTCGCGGACGACGCTGCCCTTGCCGCACGGGCCGCCGTCGACGACCTGTTCGAAGAATAGGCACCCGCAACGGAGCGGGCAGTCACTCGGTGTTCTACCGACGCCGCGAACCGTCAGTCGTGGCTCTCGACGGCTGGGTCCCCGGTCCGGTCGCTCGCGAACCCGGTTCGGAACGCAATCCAGCCCAGCACTGAGACGAACAGTATCGGCGGGAGAATCATGAATCCCCATAGCGGGTCCAGTCCCCAGCCAAGTAGCAGGGCCAGGTCGAACAGCCCGATAGCGAGAAACGGCGAGACGAACAGGAGGGCGCGCTTCCGGTTCACCCCGTCCGACGATTCCGACGCCGACGAGTCCTCGTCACCCGCAAGGAGGTCTGCAGTCGTACGGTCACGGGGTCCGTCGTCGGCGTGGACGCTGGACTCGGCGGTGTCATCCATACCCGTCACTCGGAGTTCAGCAAGCAAAAAAACCGCGCTTGGTCGATCGTCGAAGGAAGAGCCGTCAGGTCAGGGGGGGATTACGCGTCGCTGTCGTCGCTTTCGTCGTCAGTGGACTGTTCGTCGTCCGCGTCCGTCTCGTCGGTGTCCTCGTCCGCATCCGCGTCGTCAGTGGACTCCTCGTCGGTGTCGTCCGTGTCAGCGTCCTCGGACGCGGATTCGGTTTCGTTCTCGGCCCCGTCGCTCTCGTCACCGGGGGTCAGGTCGCTGATCTGTGCGCCCAGGTCGCCCGCGAGTTCGCCGGCCTGCTTCTGCCCGATGAGCGTGTGAATCTCGCTGACGAAGTCAGGGACCTGTCCGGGGAGGTCCGACGGCGGGCCGCGCTGGTCGCCTGCCTGGCCGGCGTCAGCGGGCGGGCCGCGGCGGTCAGCTGCCTCGGCAGCGCCGCCCGATTCGTTCTCGTCTACCGTCGTTGTTTCGTTCGCTGCCTGCTCGGCGGCGTTGTCCGCCTGTGCGTTGTCCGCGTGGTCATCGGCCTGTGCGCCTGCTGCGCCGGGGAGTGCCGCCGCCGAGCCCGTGATGACGAGCACGGCAAGCAAGCCGCCGGCAATCGTAGTGAGTTTCATTGTGATCGTTGCCTCCGCTCGTCTCTCTGGCCCAGTGGCATATGAAGAGGGCAAGCCGAAAAGGCGAATTAAGTCGAATTTATCCGAATTGGACGCTCTATCTCCCGTTTTAATTCGGTTTAATCGCGATTCAGTGTGCGCTCACCAGGCCGTCGCGTCCAGACTGGACTGCTGGGCGGGATGGCTGGCGTGCGCGTCACGCGGTCGGTCCGGTCGACGGAGGCGTAGCCGGAGTCGGCCAGGCGAATAACGGACAGGATAGACCCCTGAAACCGCCGCCGGGGTAGCTTTTCATACCCGCAAACCCAACACTGGTCCATGGAACACGATGCCACGGTCGAAGGGGTCGGCGTCGGCGTCAACGAGGAGGGGGGCGGCACGCCGGTCGTCCTGCTCCGTGCACGCGAGGAGATCGTCCCCATCTTCGTCAGCAAGGACCAGGCCCAGTCGATGCAACTGGCGATGGCCGGCGAGCCCTTCGAGCGCCCTCTCACTCACGACCTATTGGTCGAGATGGTGACGGAGTTCGGGGGAGCTATCGACCGGGTCCGTATCGACGATCTGGCCGACGGGACCTTCTACGGGAAGATCGACGCGGAGCAGTACACCGACGACCGGCGGAAGGACATGGTGTTCGACGCCCGCCCTTCGGATGCCATCGCGATTGCCCTCCGGGTGGATTGTCCGGTCGTCGTGACAGACGATGTTATCGACGAGGCCGGGCGACCGCCGGAACAGTTCGACCAGAGTGGGAGCGGCAGCGAAGACCTCGGACTGTGAGAACACGAAACATTTCTGCGTCTGTCCGCCCTTGATACCCTTGATGGGGTACGAATCGGTCATTTTCGACAACGACGGCGTGTTGCTGACGCTGACTGACATGGACGCACACTACGTCGCGCGCGCCGGGCCTTCGAGGAACTCGGCGTGCCGTCGCCGTCGACAGCCCACGTCGAGGCCATGAGTATCGGCGTGACTGTGCCCGAACTCACCGACATCTGTACCCAGTACGATATCGACCCCGAGCGGTTCTTCCGGGCCCGTGACGAGGCACTGACTACAGTGCAGCGGGCGCTTATCCGGGCCGGCGAGAAACAGCCCTACAGCGACGTGTCCATGCTCGACCGACTGGACTGTCCGCTGGGCGTGGTCTCATCGAATCAACGGGACACCGTGGCGTTCGCGTTCGAGCATTTCGATATCGGTCACTACTTCGACACCGTCTGGGCGCGCGAGCCGACAGTCGAGAGCCTCCGCCGGAAGAAACCCCGGCCGTACTACATCGAGCGGGCGATGGCGGACCTCGATGTCAGTGACGCCCTGTTCGTCGGCGACAACGAATCCGACATCGAGGCGGCACACCGGGCCGGAATCGACTCGGCGATCATCCGTCGTCCGCATCGGACCGACACCCGACTCGACGTGACGCCGGACCACGACGTGTCCGGCCTCGAAGACGTGGTTCGGATCGCTGGCCGACGCAGCGGGAGCGACTGAGCCGTATCCGGACCTAACAGATATATAGTCAGCACATTCTGGTACGTATACTGAAAGCAACCTTTCCCATGGCAAGTGCCGTGAAACGGTATGGAGAAGCCGGTCGGTGGAACGGACGAGAACGAACAAGCGGCACGCGACACACCGGCACAGCAGTCTCCCCCTGTGCTGTTGGAGACTCTCGCCGCGCGAATGCCCGAGCCAGTGGTCGTCACCGCCGCGGACGGGGAGATACGGACCGGGAACGATCACCTCTGTGACCTCCTCGACTCCGACCCGTCGGACGTGTTCGGGCGTCCGATAGCCGAGTTCTTCCCGGATCTGCGTGACGTTGACCTCGGAACCCACTGCAGTCAGTCGCCAGGAACACCGCTGACGTCGTCGTGTTCCGCCGGCGACACGGAACGGTGGGTCGAAATCGCCTTCGAACCCCAGCAGTGGGACGGTGAGGAACTGTACCTGGGTATCGTCCACGACATCACCGAGCGCCACGAGCGGACGGAGATGCTCGAACAGTACGAGCGCATCGTCGAGACCATCGAGGACGGCATCTACACGCTCGACGAGGGGTTCACGATGCAGACGGTCAACAGCGCCGTCGAGTCGATGACCGGCTACGACAAGGACACGTTGGTCGGGTCGAACGCGACGCTACTGGCGGACGAATCCGTTATCGAGGAGGCCGCGGAGATGTCCCGGCAGTTCATCGAGGGCGAGCGCGACGTCGGGACGCTGACGACGGACCTCAGAACCGCTGACGGGGACACGCTCCCGATAGAGACCAAGTTCACGACGTACGACCGCGAAGACGGAAGCTATCGGCAGGTCGGCGTCGTTCGGGACATCTCGGACCGGAAGCGGTTCGAGGAGACGCTCGCGGCGCTGCACGAGTCGACCAGAAAGCTGCTGCACACGGAAACCAAGACAGCCGTGGCCGAACAGATACTCGAGACGGCCGTCGACGTGCTGGAACTCCCCGACGTGGAGATCTACCTGTTCGACCGAAGCGACAACACCCTTCGCAGCGTCGGCGACGCCGAAGCGGACCGAAGTGCGTCGGTCGGGCCGGGTCAGAGCACAGTGTGGGACGTGTTCGTGCAGGACAGCGCCGTCGAGGTCGCCCCCGGCGAAAGCATCGACCTCGGAGCGGGACCGGTCACGGCGAACGCGAAGCGGCTCTGCCTCCCGCTCGAAGACCACGGCGTGTTCTACGTCGAACTGGGCGAGCAACACAGCGACGCCAGGACCCGAGAGATGGTGGATCTGCTCGCCGCCAGCGCGGAAGCCGCGCTTGCGCGCGTCGACCGCGAAACGACGCTCCGCGAACGCGAGGCCGAGCGCCGCGAACAGAACCGCGAACTGCGGCGGCTCAAGCAGGTCAACGCGATCATTCGACGGATCGATCAGGTGCTGGTCGAAGCGGAGACCACCGAGGAGATCGAACAAGCCGTGTGTGACCAGTTGGCCGAATCCCAGTGGTTCTCCTTCGCCTGGATCGGCCGACAGGACGCGACGGAACTCGTCCCCAGAGCGTGGGCGGGCGACACCGCCAGCTATCTGGACGCCATCTCGCTGTCGCTGGAGCGCGAGGGCGGGCCGCCGGCCGTCCAGACTGCACAGTCCGAAGCGATGACTATCGTCCCGTCGGTGGCTGACAACCTCCGAGGCGACCATTGGCGGACGGAGGCGCTCTCCCGCGAGTTCCAGTCGGCGCTCAGCATCCCGCTCGAATACGACGACTTCGTCTACGGTGTCCTGACGGTGTACGCCGAGCAAGAAGACGGGTTCGACGAGATGCTTCAGGAGGTGTTTGCCGAACTCGGTGAGACCATCGCGAACGCGATACGGGAGGTCGAGTCCCGGCAACGCCGGGCGGGTGACGGCACTGTCGAACTCGAACTATCACTGTCAGCCCCGCAGTCGTTCTTGACGCACTTCTCGGATCGCGTCGGCGTCCCGGTCGTCTGTGAAGGGGCCGTCCAGCGGAGCGACGGTGCGATCCGTCTCTTCCTCGCTATCTCGGACTGCGACCCGTCTGTCGTCAAGGAGCAGATGCTGTCGATGGCTCGCGTCGACACCGCGCGAGCGATTTCGACCGACCAACTGGACGGGCTCTATGAGGTTGTCGTGACCGGCCAGACTGTCGCGGAGACGCTACTGGAGCAGGGCGGGCGGTTGAAATCGATCCGAACGTCGACGGGCGGACTCACGGTGACAGTTGTTGTCTCGGGCGAAACTGATGTCCGCCAGTTCGTCGAACAACTCGGCGAGCGCTACGCGGACGTCAAACTGATCGCGCGCCGTGACGGCGCACAGTCCAATGGCCAGCGGGACAGTACAGTCCGGTCGGCGCTGGAGGAGCAACTCACCGACAGACAGCTCGAAGTACTCCAGACGGCGTATCTGAGTGGCTTCTTCGACTGGCCTCGGGAGACGACCGGCCAGGAAATCGCGGCCAGCCTGGACGTGTCACAGCCGACGGTCAACCGGCATCTCCGCGTCAGCGAGCGAAAACTGCTCGAACTCGTGTTCGGCGATAGCTGAGACCGTCGCTATAGTATTAGTGACCAGTCCGGCGGGCTGTATCTGTATAGCCACAATCACCTTTTCAATCACTCATCAAGGGACAAACAGCGACAAACTATGTCCCAGGCAAAACTGGTCTACAGACCGACACCCAACGAACCGTTGAGCGAAACCATCGTCCACGCTGTGGCCGACACGCTGGGTATCGACCCCGTCGACCTCGATGACCGAATCAGTGACTGTATCGACCCTGATGCGCTGGACCGGCTGTTCCGTCCGGATACGGACGGCACCCCGAGCCCTGACGGGCTGGTCGTGTTCAGTATGGCTGGCTGTCGTATCGAAGTCGAAGGGAACCGTTCGGTGCTGGTGACACCGTCCCGCGACGTCTCGGCGGCAACTGGACTCGAAGCGTAACTCGACTCCGTGTGCGGGTGTTCTGCTGGCGCTGTGTACCCTTACCCGTGGCCCTCGTCAAGAGGTGCATTATTATCGCCTTATTTTCCTCACTCATTTGAATATCATTGAGAAAGTTCAGTAAGCAGATATTTCCTTTGCAGTAGCAATTGAAAAACTGGTACGTAACTTGGAGTAAAATTGTGTAAGTATACCGTTAATAGAACATTACCAGCACCCTACAGGTCAGTACCACTATAAGCGCAACTTCGCCTCTCGAATGTATGGACCTCGGACACCAACTGATCGAAACCGGCTCGCAGTCGGGCAAGAGCGTCGAGGCAGTGACCGGCCAATCTGAAGAAGTAGAATCACCCAAAAGTCGGTTAATCAAACATTATTCCACTGCCGAGATGCAGGGTGCAAGCGTTGGGGGACAGTCACAATGAGTGTTGAGTCACCCTCGGTCGATACACAGGACCTTCTCGAAGAGGTTCGGACGACCAGTCTCCCCGACCGGGTTGCAGAACTGGCAGACGAGTACGAGCGGGTCTGTGGCGAGCGTGACCGATTCCTCTGGCAGTGGATCTACTCGCTGTTCCCCGAGTTCACGCTCTCCTCCGTCCACCCGGACCACGCAGACCACGTCCGGACGCAGAAGACGGTACTCACGATGTACGTCACGATTCTGGACGACATCGTCGAGAACGACGGGGACCGAGACACCTTCGAAGAGGCCCGACGACTCGTGCAGGATCCGTCGTCCGTTGACCCGAGCCGTGCGGCGGTAAGCGAGGAATATTTCTCCTTTATCGAGCGTGTGTGGCGAGAGTTCGAGGGGGGACTAGCTGACGCGCCCCGGGTCGACGAGTTCTACGACGTGTTCACCTACGATATGCGACAGACGCTGAACGCGATGGATTACAGCGCCGTCGTCAACGAGAACCCACGGATTGCGAACCTCAGCGGGGCCGAAACATACGGGGCACATAACATGGTAATGTTCCCCTACGCGGCCGTTGACCTCATGTATTCGCCGGAATTCGAACTCGCCGATTACGGCACGGTCCGGGACCTGATCTGGGACCTGCAAGAAATGGCCCGCATCGGCAACTGGCTCACGACCTGGGAACGAGAAGTCAGGGAGGGAGACTACACCGCGGGAATCGTCGTGCTGGCCCTTCAAGAAGGGTTCGTCACTCCCGAAGAACTGGAAAACCCTGACGGAAAGGCCGAACTCATCGACAAAATCAAAGCCGAACAGTTCGAGGCCCGGTTCCGGGACCGGTGGGCCGACATCTACCAGTCCGTGCGCGACCGCGAGTTCGATACGGACAGCGTCGACCTCAACGCGCTGGTGGAGGGCATGGAAACCGTGTTCCAGTACCACGAAGCCAGCCGCGGACACAAGTAACGTACCGGGATCGGCCCCGTGGTCCACGGGCACACTGGCGTCTAATTCTACGGAATATCAGTCGAAACGGGAGGTGCTGTGCCGTCAGTCGTCGGCGACGAGCGGGTCCTCGTCGTCGGTGACGAGGCGGTCCATCGCGTCGACCATCGCGCGCACGGACGCCCGTGTGATGTCAGAGTCGCTGGCGGAGACGACGACGTGGTCGTCGCCGCGCGACATCTCGATTTCGACCGTGACGAGCGCGTCCGTTCCGCCGGTGATGGCGTCGACGTGGTAGTCTTCGAGCGTCGCGTCGGCGGTGTGGGACAGTGCCACCTCGGCGGCGTTCATCGCGGCGTCGACCGGCCCGGAGCCGACCGCTGCCTCCTTGCGTTCCTCGCCGTCGACCGCGAGTCGGACGCTCGCCGTCGGCGTGTCGGAACCGGAAACGGCGGTCAGGCCGAGCAGTTCGACCCGGCGGTCGCGCGCGTCGCCGGTCACCTCGTCGGCGATGGTCAGCAGGTCGCGTCGGTGACGCGCTTGCCGCGGTCGCCGATCTCCTTGACGCGGCTGACGATTTCCGAGAGCTGGTCATCGGTGACCTCGACATCGTGCTCGTCGAGGGCGGCCTCGACACCGG
>NZ_WPCB01000030.1:0-38675 GCF_009741785.1 Haloarcula sp. CBA1122 | reverse complement strand
GCCTCTGCCAGCGGCCGGCCCCGGAACTCACCGAGCTACGGGGCGAGCACACCGGCTACGACGCCGTTCGCCTCGGCCCCGTCGACACCGAGGCGTTGCCGGTCGAGAGCCGGTCGTTCGAGCTTCGCGCCACGGTCCGTCTGGAGGACGCCGAAGCCGTCGAGCTGTCCGTCCTCGAATCGCCGGACAGCGAGGAGCGGACGCCAATCCGGTACACCTACGAGAGCGAGATCGCCGTCGACCGGTCGGCCTCGAGCACCGACCCTCAAGCGACCGGCGACACACAGTCGATGCGAGTCCAGCCCTACGACGCGCCGCTGTCGCTGCGCGTCTTCGTCGACGGCTCTGTCGTCGAAGTGTTCGCCAACGAACGCCACTGCCTGACCAGCCGCGTGTATCCGACCCGCGATGATGCGACCGGCATCTCGCTGTCGGCCGACGGCGGTCGCGCCACTATCGCGTCGCTGGACGTCTGGGACCTGGACTCTGTCTGGTAGACAGCCCCGGCCGAATTCCTGTGAAAAGACCGCTTTGAGACGCTTTACTTCCGCTCAGCCTCGGTTCGCGCGCCGTAGCCACCGGTACTGGTATCGTTGCGTTTCCCGCGCCGAATCAGCTCTCGGTCCGTCAGTGGGAGTGTCTCGCCGTCCAGCGGGATGTGCCAGTGCCCAAGCGACCCGATAATGCGTGTCCGGCTCCCCTCCACCTCAAGCCGGAGCGTCGGGCCGAGCGAGCCGCCGAACCGGCGCATCTGATCGGATTCGGACAGATGGGCGATCTCGTCCAGCGTGTCGCCGTCGAAGTCGTAGTAGTTGAAGAAACTCTGGACCAGTACCTCGTCGTCGTGGGGAAACGCCATCCACGAGTAGGACTGGAACGGCGCGTTCTCGGGGTTCGTGGCGACGAGGCCGGACTCGTTCAGCGGGACGTAGTCACTGCGGAGATCCTCTGCGACGAAGCCGTACAGCGCGTCGAACCCCTCCAGTCCCGGCGCGAACGTGTGGAGGTGGCTGGAGATGAACAGGTAGTACAGGCCGTCTCGATACACGATATGGGGCCGTTCGAGTTCCTGGTTGACGCCGACGGCGTCCAGCAGCGGGTCTTCGAGGTCCCACTCCAGCGGGTCGCCCGTCGGCGAGCGGGCGACGCCCACGCTCCCGTTGAACTCCTGTAACGCGGCGTCGCCACCACAGACGTCGCTCCCCTCCGGAACCGGCGTGTTCGCTTCGAACAGGAGCCACGTCTCGCCCGTCTCGGGGTCCTCGAAGAACCACGGGTCGCGGAAGGTGTATATCATCCCGCGAGACTGGTCTTCGCGCTCGTAACGGTCGCCGTCTGGCTGGAGCAGTTCGTGGTGGGTCCACGGACCCGAAAGCACGAACCCGTCTGCCGTGTCGATGCTGCCGCCGCCCGCGCCGACGATGCGCTGCGTGTAGGTCAGGTCGTCGGCTCCCTCCTCGCCGGCTGCAGTATAAAATAGATAGACACTGCCGTCGTCGTCGTACAGCGCGGACCCGGCCCACTGGCGCTGGCCCAGTGCGTCCTCGAACACCGGGCCGGCGTTGTGCCAGTTGCGACCGTCATCGGAGTAGAAACAGCGGATGGTCGCCACGTCGTGGCGCTTGCCGGGCAACAGGTCGGACGGAGCCGTCAGCGAGAAACAGACCCGATAGCCGTCGACCGTCGCCAGCGTGCCGTCGCGGTTGCGGAGGAACCAGGTATCCCAGATGTGGACCTCCGGAATCTGTTCGGTCGCGGGCGGGTAGACGATGGGGGCAACGGTGTCGTCGGTCCGCTCGATCCGACTCGCCTGCTCGCGTGTCCACCCGGCGCGCCCCTTCGTTCCGGGACGACCCTCGCCGAGCGCCTCGTTTGTCATATCTCACGTTGGGCCGACCACGGGTATAAATGTTGCCAGGCGGGTACTACGGGTGTTGTATGAAATATATGCGATACGACAGTGCCGGGCGCTAGCAGAGAAAACTGATAGTGGGTAGGTCAAGGGGGCCGAACAGCACATTACTCGCTTGAGTCCTCGCTGCCGCTGACACCCTCTGGACCGGTGATATCGAGCGGCCGGACCCACTCGTGCCAGATGAAGACGACGCCGAGGCCGTACCCCAGCGCCCAGACGGCGCTCCCGATCCACGGGTAGCCGAGCGTGCTGAACCCCCAGTTCGCGAGTCCGGGTAGAATGATCGCAGCGAGAACCGTCAGCACCAGCACTGCTGTGTCCCGATTGTTCACGGTCGCAGCCCCCACGTTACTGTGCCGTTCATACCACAAATGAGGCTCGGACACTCCTGAGTCTGTCGGAACACCGACCCGTGACTGGGACGAGACTGACGCCGTAGCCGTCCCATTTTTATCATCGTATGCCCTACCCCGGATGTCGGGAATGTCTCAGAACCACACAGACCGGTCGTCTTCGGAAGACATCGAGTGGTGCTACGATGCCGTCCATCGTGTGTCGCGGACGTTTAGTCTCACAATTTCGGAACTCAACGAACCGATGGCCCGGGACATCTGTCTGGGCTATCTTCTCTGCCGCGTGGCTGACACGATCGAGGACGCCGGCCACCTCCCTCCAGCGGTACAGACCGAACTCCTGCAGACATACAGCCGCTCGCTCGAACCGTCGAGCGGGACGACCGTGTCATCGTTCCACGACGCCGTCGAGGAGTGGATTCCCACGACGACGAACGCTGACTGGGAAGTCGTCGAGAATGCGGGCCGTATCGTCGACGTGTTTCACACGCTTGACGACCACTCCACGCAGACCATCCGCGGGCCGGTCCGGGAGCTCGTCGATGGGATGGCGATGTTCGTCGACCGCTACGCCGACGCCGGCGGACTTCGAATCAAGACGCTGGACGAACTCGAAGAGTACTGCTGGTACGCCGCCGGCACCGTCGGCACGCTGGTGACCGGGCTGGTCTCCCACGAAGCCACAGACGAGCAGATCGCCCAGATGGAGGAAAACGCCCGCTCGTTTGCCCTCCTGCTCCAGCTCGTCAACGTCGCCAAGGACGCCGCGACGGACATGGAAGAGGAGAACAACGTCTACCTCCCGCTGGAACTGCTCCACGAGCAGGGGCTCGACCACAGCGACGTGAGCGACACCGACAACGTCGACTCGCTGGTCCCCGTCATCGAGCAGGTCACCAAGCGAGCGGAGGGGTACCTCGACGACGCGCAGGCGTGGCTCGAAGCCATGCCGGAGACCCGCGGCAACACGCTCTCCGCGTGGGCGATTCCGTTCCTGCTTGCCGTCGGGACGATCCGCGAACTCCGCGAACGGCCCGCCGACGTCATCGAGCAGGGGAACGTCAAGATCTCCCGCGAGGAGGTCCACTCCGTGACACAGCAGTTCGGCGGCGACGGCGACCCTTCAATCGGGGAGTTGCGGGCGAAAATCCGCCAGCAGCCGCTCCACCAGTACTGACGACCAGCAGAGACATTCCTCTTTTCGACGCCCTGTCGCTTTCGCAAACGCCGCCTACTCCGGGCCGCGTTTGTCGTACTGCTGTACGATCTCACGGAGCCACCAGAGCTTCAGCCCGCTCATCGCCAGCGTGGCGGCCGCGGCGCTGACCGGTCGGCGACGCCAGGCAGCGTACAGAGCGATGGCCGACGCCAGCGCGCCGCCGGTGTTACAGACGTTCGGATAATCGAGGCCCATCGTTCCGTTGTCCTGCTCCCTGAGCCACCACCGCTCTGCCAGCACGGCGCGGGTCATCCAAGCGTCCTCGGTGTCCGGCGGCGCGAACAGGATTGGGTTGATAGCTGTCCACAGCAGCGCCGCGGTCAAGAGTCGCCAGCGACGCTGATACACTGCGAACACAATGACAGCGCCGGTCGGAACGCGCGACCAGCCGCTCTTGGGGTTCGAGTGGCGGCTCCAGAACCAGTCCCGTACGCTGTTCGGTAGTGGTGCTGTCATATGTCCCGCTCCTCATGTTAGATAATAACACTACCGCAGACCGAGGTGTCTCTCGAAGCTTGCCAATCTGCTTATCCGGGGACAGAACACTCATGTCCGCCCTGTGTGAACGCCGTCTATGGCCACAGCGGCGTCGGGGCTCTCCGAGCCACAGGTACTCGCCCGGACGAAAGACCGGCTATTTGCGGACCGCGAGGACGCCTACGTCGTCGCGGACACACAGTTCGCACAGCAGCGCTGGCTGGACGAAACGCCTATCGAGGCGGCCGTGCAGGCGACGCTCGCACCGTTCAACCACGTCCGGGTCGGAACGGGCTATCCCGATCTCGTTGGCGTGCAGACGCTCTCGACGGACCTGCTGTCCGTCGACCGGCTCAGTGACCGGCCGCCGCTGATCGTCGTCGAGGCGAAGGGGTACACCGGCAACGGCGGCGTCGACGCCGAGCACGGGGTCGTCCAGGCCCACGACCGGCTCAACGAGGCGAACGTCGCCTTCCTGACCGCCCCCCGGAGCGGCATCTCCACCGCCGCGCGGACGATGGCCCGCGAGCTGAACGTCGGCGTACTGGGCGTCGAATCCGACGGCACGGTCTCAGTGCTGGAACGGCCCCGCGTGGTCGGTCACGGGTCGATGGACGCCGCCTCGGCGATCCGGTTCCAGGCCAGCGCCCAGGGCGTCGCCGACCAGAACTTCGGGCTCAACCATCCGAAGAACTACGTCGCAGTCCCGCTGGCCGTCTACCACGACGGCGACGCGCGGGACCTGCTTGCCAGCCACGTCGTCGGGGCCGTCGACGGCGCTATCGCTGGCGCGGAGTTCCTGAATCTGGTTGACGCCGGCCAGGGGTCGCTCACGTTGACGCCGCTGGGTCGGGAGGTTGTCCGGTTCGCGCTCCGGACAGTCGGCGACATCGACGCCGCACTCCGCCGGTTCGAGGACTGGCAGCGGTCCCGCAAGCGATTCATCGACATCGCGCCACAGTGGGGCCAGCTCGTCCGCCGTGTCGTCTCCGACTATCCGGCCACGGACCTCCTCGTCGACGGGCTCTACGCCTGCCACCGGGACGGCTACGGCTCCCCGTCGCTCGTCGAGTTCGTGGCGTACCTCCACGCGCTGCACCCCGAGTTCACTGTCGAACTGTTCCTCCGCGGCGACGAGACCGTCCGCCAGCGGGTGTTGACCGGCGACGGCGAACTCCGCCGCTCGGAGCTTACTGACGGTAGCGTCTATCACTCCCCCACTGTGTTCCAGCTGAAGGCGATCTACTACCACGCCGGCATCGTGACTGACCGGGGCGCAGAACCCTCGAATCTCGACCCTGAGACGGACGAGTGGGCGCTGTGTGACCCGCTCGCGTAGCGGCGGGCATCCAGGCGCTCCAGTAGCTCTACCGACACATAACGCTGAAGCGTGGGTAGCCCCTACTGTGATACAATGTCTCAGACCCTGGAGCTCCCCAACGGCGATGTCGTCTCGCCGGACGACGTGTTCTGCTACAACGACTACCCCTACCGGCTCGTCTGGCTGGAGGATGACACCCACGAATTCGCGCTCTCCCCGCTGTACTGGGGCGACAGCGGCATGGACATCCCGTTCCGCGACCGGGAGGCGCTCGTCGACCAGTGGGAAGTCGATTCACAGGGTCAGATGACGGCCGAAGAGTGGGCGGACTGGCTGGACGACGCGACGACGGACCCCCGCTACAGCGACGACGAGGTCACGTCACTCGCGGCCGAGCTACCGACGGAGTGGGACTCCGAAGACGGGAGCTCGGACTCCAGTGGCGGCCTCTTGGACCGCCTCGGATTGTGAGCACGCCCGTCGGACTCT
Organism: Haloarcula sp. CBA1122; assembly: GCF_009741785.1. Lineage (NCBI taxonomy): Archaea > Methanobacteriati > Methanobacteriota > Halobacteria > Halobacteriales > Haloarculaceae > Haloarcula > Haloarcula sp. CBA1122. The sequence goes on along the minus strand of NZ_WPCB01000030.1, from coordinate 32,901 downwards.
GAAAGGTATTAATCCGTTCGTCCTGCAACCTCTGGCATGGAACCGATCTGGCTCGCCGCTGGCGGGGCCGCCCTCGCCGTGGGCCTCGCGCTGGCGTTTGCGATCACTCGCCGCTCCGGAGGGAGTGCGTCGAAACGCGCCCACGAGGCCGCACAGGAGCGAGAACCGCCGGTCGAACTCGGCGAGACCTACGAGTTCGGCGTCACCGAATTCAGCGACCACCACTCCGGCGACCGCGTCGCCGTCGGGAAAGTCGAGGGATTCGTCCTGTTCACCGAGGACGTGCCGTCGTCTGTGTCGGCCGGCGACGTGATCCGGGCGAAGGTGCTGTCGTTCAACCGAGATCACACCTCCGCTGATGCTCGGTTCGTCGAACGTGCGTGAGCGAGGGGAGCGGTTACAGCCTCGAGGCGAGGCACGTCCCGCTCGACGACGGATCGCCAGTCCCGACGGAGGGAGAAACCGATATGTGCCTACCACGATAAAACAGGGCATGAGCGAATCGGACGGGCAGAGCACGCCACAGGACACCCGGGAGGTCATTATGGAGGCCACCTTTCGGGCGCTGAGCAAGCACGGCTACAAGGACTTGCGGGTCCGGGACATCGGCGAGGAGATGGACATGTCCCGGCAGGTGATTCACTATCATTTCGACGGCAAGTACGACCTGATCTCTTCGTTTCTGGAATACATTATCGACCAGTACGAGGGCAGTGTCGAAGTCGATGATGAAACCGACCCCCGTACAGAACTCGATGTCCGCATCGACCGGTGCCTGTTCGGTCCGGAATTCGACGACTTCTCACACTGGGACCGGATGAAGGTGTACCACGAGCTGTACGCCTACGCGCAAAACGACGACGAGCACCGGGCGCTGTTCAACGAGCACTACGACCGACTTCGCAAAAGCATCTCCACAGTCATCGAAGACGGAGTCGAGCAGGGCACGTTTCGCGATGTTGACGCTGAACTGATGGGGCAGCTCATCACGGACGTGATTCACGCGGCCCGCGGCCGGCGGATTGCGCTTGGCCACGAGGACGCACCCGACGAGGCCAAGCGGGCCGTCAACGACTTTATTCTCGACTCGCTGTACCCGCCGCAGTAGATTGGGCTGAAAAGGCAGCGTCAGAGGGGGCTAATACCGACGCTGAGCGCCCATGTTCCAGTTGCCGACGCCGCGACGACGAGCGCCCCGCCTGCAAGCGTCACGTTCTTCAGGAAACTGTTCAGTTCGTCCTGCCGGTCCTCGTCCGGCACGGCCCAGAAGTCGTGCATCGCAACCGCCGAGACGATGAGGAACACGGCGAGGGCGACCGCTGCGACGACTGGGAAGACACCCACGGTCACACCGAGCCCGCCAAGGATGAGGAGCCCACCGGACGCGAGGACGGAGAATCTCGGCGCCGGGAGGCCCTTGTACTCGGCGTAGCCGGCCATCTGTTCGGTCTGCGTAAAGTGGCTCAGGCCCGTAAAGGCGAGCACGCCGCCGAAGAGGACACGGCCGGCGACGAGCAACACGACGTTGAGTTCGGGTGCCATCACAAACTCACCACCGGGACTGTACGGACAGCTTCAACAGTTCGGATCGAAGTAGTAGCTGGATTCATTGTGGTAGTAAATTCTGGCTGCATCGTTAGAGCTCCGGCACGTCCGACGGCATGTCGAAGTCGTGGTAGTACTCGCCCTTTTCCTTCGAGAGAATGTCGAGGACGGCGGCCGCGCCGTCACCGGCCGCGATGACTGCCTGCCACTTCTCCGCCCGACCCATCGCACCGGTCGCGTACACGTTCTCGACCGACGTTTCCATGTCGACGGTCACGTTGACGACATCCTCATCGGTGAATTCACAGCCGAGGTCCTCGGCGAGGCTCCGGTCGCCACCAGTCGCGAGGACGACGTACTCCGCGGTGTACTCGTCGTCGGCTGTCGACAGGACGAACCCGTCGTCGGTCTGTTCGATATCGGTGACTTCCGTCTCGTGCAGCGTCGCGCCACGGTCGCGGGTCTGCCCGCGAGCGATGGTGAGGAACTCGTCGCCGCTGATGGATCGCACGCCGGGGTAGTTGAACAGGTGTGCCTTGTGCATCCACGACTCGTCCGTGTCGAAAGTGATCGTTTCGAGGTCGTTCTTCGCAGCGTACTGTGCCGCACTCAGTCCGGCGGGGCCGCCGCCGACAACTGCTACATCTGCCATGTCTCAAGCCAGGGGCCACCAATAAAAGAGTCTTACCATCTGGTAAAATTCGGCCGGAAGCTCACAGGTGGCTCTCAACCACGTAACGCTGCCCACTCAAAGAACGTACGGCCCGCGCTGTCGGATCGACTCGCCGTGCGGACGGCCCGAGACGGCGACGACACGGAGCGACTCATTGCCCCGGAGTGTCACTGACCGTGCGTCAGTGACCGGTAGAACATCACCGTCAGTGAACGAATGCCCCTCGACCGTCCCGCTACCGGCGACACCGTAGAGGAACCCGGACCACTCCGCCGGAACCGACCACGTCCACGCGTCGGTTACGGAAACGTCCAGATACTCCATCGGCGTATAGAGGCTGATCGGCGAGCCCTCGCCGACAACTGTCGTGACCGTCGCGCCGTCCTGTTCTTCCGTCGGAAGCATGTCGGCCGTCGCGTCGACGTAATCCGGGTCAGCGTCCTTCACCGCCTGCGGCAGATTTACCCAGAGCTGGAGTCCGGTACAGGCCTGCCCATCCGCGGGGAATTCGGAGTGACGTATCCCGCTTCCGGTTGTAATTCGCATCGCATCGTTCTCGTATGCAGTGTTTGCGACGCCGAGCGAGTCTTCGTGTTCCATCCCGCCTTCGATCATGTACGAGACGATTTCGAAGCCGCGGTGGGGATGCATCGGAAACCCCGTGTCAGGGTCGATATAGAACTGTTCAAACAGGACAAATGGGTCCAGATTGTACGGATAGCTGTCCGTCGGGAACGCACGGTTCGAATTCACGCCCGTTCCATGCCGGACCATCTCTCCAGGAATCGGTCCGTCAGTCGACGCCTGTGACTCGCTCTCGGTCATACCGCTCCTTGTTTACCGAGCGGTAAAAACTGTCGGGAGTGAACTGCAATCACCCGCTGGCCTTGGTTCGGTGACACTGCCGTCACCGGTATCGAATCCGCTCTCGCGGGTGGAACAAAGCCCTGCAGACGGGCAAACCCCTCTCTCCGTGTACTACTGGCCTCGATGGAAACTGCCGTAGCACAGCCTCATACAGTGGTATTCTGTCCTTCAAAAGTGTGAAGCGAGCGTATGGGTTGGGGCAGATTCTCACCGAAGCGAGACTCACTGCGTTCGTCTCGCAGGGTCCGAATCCGCCGGACCATTCTGCTCCTCACGCCTGTTCGTCACAAGAATGGGTTGGGGCGGATTCGAACCGCCGACTTCCTCCGTGTGAAGGAGGTATCATAACCGAACTAGATCACCAACCCGATGCACTCGACTCTATTCGAGCGTATCCCTTAAGAATTGCTTTCCGACTACGCTTCCGGCTCTTCCTTCCCGCGGTACTCGCCGATCTTTTTGCGGGCGTCAGCGATCGCTTCCTCGGCTTCGCCTTCGGCTTTCCCCTGCAGTTCTTTCAGGTCAGCCTTGACGGCCTCCAGTCGGCTGGGTTCGGGCTCGGCTTCCTTCCCAGTAAGCTCTCGGAACCGTTCCTCGACCGGTTCGAGTTCTTCCTTGACGCCCTTGGTGGCGGTCTTGCCGGCGCGCTTCAGGTAGTATCGTGCGTCTTCGAAGTGCTTGTTCATATATGACCTTACGCGAAGGACGAATATATCTCTTGTGCCCGGAACACAGTCCCCAATCACGGCTGATCGAGGGACTGCGAGCGGCCACGATGGTAAACGTGTCCCGCGGGTACGAACTGTTTTGCGCCGGCACCTGCAACGGGGAGACATGTTCACACGGGTATCGATTCCCACGCCGTTTCAGGTCGGGCCAGTCAATGCATATATCGCGCGACGAACCATCGTCGATCCGGGACCCGACAGCGAGGAAGCGTGGTCGCGTCTGGTTGAGGCGCTTGAAGCACGCGAGCTGTCGCCGGATGACATCGAGCAGGTACTGGTCACACATCCGCATCCGGACCATTTCGGCATGGCAAACCGGTTCGCCGAGCGGGGGGCGCGTGTCCTCGCCAGCGAGCCGGCAGCCGATATCATGCGCGATTTCGCGGCGCAGCTACACACTGAACAGTCCTATTTCGCGGATTTCTTCGAGCGGTGTGGCGTCTCACGCGAGACTGCCGAGACGGTCACACAGCTACCGGAAGCGTTCCTGCCCTACGCCCAGAGCGTCGATACCGACCGCGCGCTCGCGGCTGGTGATATCGCTACCGTCGACGACACAGAACTCACGGTCGACACCGTACAGGGCCACTCCGCCGGCGAAATCATCTTCTCGTACGACTTTCAGGGTCGCCGTGAGGCGATCGTCGGCGACAACGTGCTGGGCGACATCACGCCCAACCCGTTCCTGCAGGTGCCCGACGAGAGCGGGACGCGCCCGCGGGTGCTGCCGGCGTTCAACGACTCGCTCCGGTGGCTCCGCGAGCAGGGCCACGACCGTTTTCTCACCGGCCACCGCGAGCCCGTTGCATCACCGCAGGAACGCATCGACGACATCCTCGCGGAACACGACCAGCGCACCGCGGAGGTCGCCGACATCGTCTCCGGCGGGGCGACGACACCCAGTGACGTGATGACGGCGCTGTTCGGGGACCTGCCCGCTACGGAGTACTTCGCTGGGATGAGCGAGGCTGTCGGCCACCTGGACGTACTCGAAGTCACCGACCGCGTCGAGAAGCGCGAGAGTGGCGGCGTGTTCGTCTACGAGTCGGCGTAAGCCTCGCTAACAAGCGTGTGAGAAAGAAAATAGCCAGGCGTCAGACTACAGCAACTGCGCTGCCTGGAACGCGATCTCGGAGACGCGGTTGAAGCCGGGCAGCAGGAGCACCGTCACGATGGCGGCGCCCACCACAGCGGTGTACAGCCCCATCGGGTACGACTCGATGGTCCGGCTGCCGGTCGGTTCCTCGATCCACATCGCCTTGACGACGCGGGAGTAGTAGAACAGGCTGAGCGCGCTGTTGATGATGAGCGCGGCGGCCAGCGACCACGCGCTGACGTTGAGCGTCGCCTGGAACAGGTAGAACTTCGAGAAGAACCCGCCGCCGATCGGCAGGCCGGCGAGGCTGAACAGGAACACCGTCATCGCCGCGCAGGCGACCGGCGCTTCCTTGCCGAGGCCGTTGTAGTCCTCGAAGCGGCGGCCGACGCCCCAGTACTCGGCCAGCGCGATGAACAGGAACGCGCCCGTGTTCATGAAGCCGTAGACGAGCAGGTGGGACATCCCCGCACTCATGCTGAGACTCAGTCCCTCACCGGAGCCGGACACGGCGGCGAGTCCGATGAGGACGTAGCCGGCGTGGCCGACACTGGAGTAGGCCAGCATCCGCTTGACCGTCTCCTGGGTCGCGGCGGCGAAGTTCCCGATGAACATCGTCGCGATGGCGAGGATCTGGAACGCCATCACCCAGTTGATCGCGCCGCCGGCGGCGAGCAGGTCACCGATCGGGAAGGCGACGGCGAAGACGCGGAACGCCAGCACGAAGCCGGCGGCCTTCGACGCCGAGGAGAGGAACGCCGAGATCGGCGCTGGCGCGCCCTCGTACGCCTCGGGTGCCCAGAAGTGGAACGGCACGGAAGCCGTCTTGAACGCGACGCCGCCGATAATCATCAGGATACCGACGCCGAGGATAGCCATCGGGACGGCAGGGTCACCGGACTGGGCCTGTATCGACCCCTCGGAGATGGTCTGGATCGTGCCACTGGAGATAGCGGTTGCGACGCCGTCAAACCGAAGCACGCCCGTTGCAGCGTACACCAGCGAGATGCCGTAGGCCAGCACCGCCGAAGACACCGCGCCGATGAGGAAGTACTTCAGTCCCGCCTCGACGCTGCCCTTGTTCTCCTTGAGGAAGGCGACGAGCGCGTAGGACGGTAGCGACACCAGCTCGAGTGCGACGAAGGCCGTTGCCAGGCTGTTGGCCGCACTGAGGAGGCTCATCCCAGTCGCGGACAGCAGGACCAGCGCGAAGAACTCGGCCTGGTAGCTGTGTTCGGCGACGTAGTCGTAGCTCGCGAGCACGACCAGCGTCGTGACGCTGCCGACGATGGCCATGAAAAACAGGGCCATCTGATCGACGACGAGCTGGTTGTTGAACAGTGCGACGCCAGTGCTATCGGCGATGCCGGTGCCGGCGGTGATAAACCAGCCGGCGAACCCGAAGGAAAGCAGGGAGCCGAGCACCGAGATGCCGGCCAGAAGCCCCGTGTTCGTCGTGTCCGGGTCGATCGAGTCCGCTAGCAGCAACACCAGAGAGGCGAGGCCCAGCGAAAGTGCCGGGGCGAGCGCCATCCAGTCAGGGAGTGCGACCATCTATGCACCACCTCCGATTTCGAGAACCGGTGAAATCGAGTCCTGTATCATGGCAAAGGAGAGGTCCGGTGCGACACCGAGTGCGATGACCAGCAGGAGCAACACGGCCAGCGGCGCGACGTCGTGGAACGCGGCCGGGCTGACCTCGTAGTCCGTCTCCAGACTGAAGGCCCCGAACAGCGTGCGCTGCATGGCCCACAGCAGGTAGCCGGCCACGATGACGATGCCGAACATCGCCAGCGAGGTTAACACCGGTGCAGCCCCGCCGAGTGTCGGCGCGTTGAACGAACCCTGGAAGATGAAGTACTCCCCGGCGAAGCCGGCCATCAGCGGCAGGCCCATGTAGCCGAAGGCGGCGGCGACGAAGATGCCAACCGTCCAGGGCATGCGGTCCGCGAGGCCGGACATGTCGCCGACCATGCGCGTGTGCGTCGTGTTGTAGATAACGCCGACACACATGAACATCAGCCCCGAGATGAGGCCGTGGGCGATCATCTGGAAGGTCGCCCCGCCCATGCCGTAGGGCGTGAACGCGACCAGGCCCAGGATGACGTAGCCCATCGACGAAATCGAGGAGTAGGCGACGATGCGTTTGAGGTCACGCTGTGCCAGCGCGAGCATCGCGCCGTAGATGACGCTGACAACGCCGATGATAGCCAGCGGAACGGCGAGCTGGCGCGCCGTGTCAGCGAGCATCGTGAAGTTGAACCGCAGCAGCGCGTAGGTCCCCATCTTCAGCAGGACACCGGCCAGCATGACCGACACCGGCGTCGGGGCCTCGACGTGTGCGTCGGGCAGCCATGTGTGCAGCGGGAAGACGGGCACCTTCACCGCGAACCCGAAGAACATCAGGATAAACGAGATGGTCATCAGGTTCACGCCGGCGATGGTCGGCAGCCCGCTCGCGGTGCGGAACGCCTCGGCCATCGCGGGCAGGGACAGCGACGTGAGGTCGGTGCTGAACACGAGCGCGAACAGCCCCGCGAACATGATCAGCGACGCCACGTTCGTGTAGACGAAGAACTTGATCGCGGCGTACTTCCGGCGCGGGCCGCCCCAGACACCGATGAGCAGGTACATCGGGATGAGGACGCCCTCCCAGAAGACGAACCAGAGGAAGAAATCGAGCGCGGAGAACACGCCGATGAGGCTCACTTCCATGAACAGCATCAGCCCGTAGAACTGGGACTGGCGCTCGTCGATGGGCGTCCACGCGGACACGATGGCGAGCGTCGTCAGCACCGTCGTCAGCGCGAGCAGCGGCATGCTGATGCCGTCGAGGCCGACGTAGTACGACACTTCCAGCTCACCCAGCGTGATCCACGGGATCTGCTGGCCGAACGCGATGTCGGCGGGCGACAGCAGTGCGTTGCCCGTCCCGCCGTACTGCGTGAGGTACACCCAATACATGTAGATGCTGCCAAGCGCCGGCACCGCACTGACGGCCGCGGCGAGCTTTCCGGCGTACCGGTCAGGCGAGAGGAACACGAGGCCGGTTCCCAGCAGGGTCACGAGCAGCAGTGCAGCGACCCACATCTAGAACCACCCTCCCATGATGCCGAAGGCAGCAAGCAAGAGCACGAGTCCAAGCGTCAACAGCGTCGCGTAGTTGCTGACGACGCCGGACTGGATGCGTCGGATGCGGCTGCCGCCGAACAGGCTCACGCTGGAGATGCCGTTGACGACGCCGTCAACGACACCCTGGTCAAACTTGTTCATCACACGGGCGAGCGGGTAGGTGACACCCGTCGCGAGCCACACCTGATATTCGTCCTGGTAGTAGTTGTGCATGAGTAGCGTCTTCAGACCGCCAAGCTTGTCCGTATGCTCGACCGGGTCGGCACCGGCATAGAGGCTCCGAGCGACGAACACACCGGCGAGTGCCAGCCCGAGCGAGACGCCTGCAGAAGCGAGCAGTGTCGGCGTCTCTCCAAGCGGGTAGCCCTTCACAACGTGTGAAACATCGTGCAGGAGACCCTCGTAGTGGTGCAGTCCAGTGTTGAGCGCCGCAGGCCAGCCACCGTTCTCCGGCCCGGTCAGCCACTTGTGGAGGAAGTCGATGTGGGCACCGGTGAGCTTCGCGACCGGAGCCATGTTGATAAACCCGATCGTCGTCGCGAGAATCCCAAGCACCGTCAGCGGGCCCTTGACATTCCAGCGGACGGGCTCGGGGTCACGCGCGGTGTCCGAGCGGGCGTCACCGTGGAAGGTCAGGTACACCATCCGGAAGGTGTAGAAGCCGGTGAAGAACACGGCCAGCAGCCCCATCGCGTACGCGACGAGGTAGGCCGTGCCGAGACCACCCTCAGTGCCGAAGCCGTGGATAAGCGCCTCGTACAGCACCTCGTCTTTGGACCAGAAGCCGGCGAAGGGAACGATGCCAGCGAGCGCGAGCGAGCCGGCAAGGAACGTCCAGTAGGTCACCGGCATCCGGTCTTTCAGGCCGCCCATGTCCCACATATTCTCGTTGTGGTGCATGGCAATGATGACCGACCCCGCGCCGAGGAACAGGAGCGCCTTGAACACGGCGTGGGTCGTCAGGTGGAAGACGGCAGCGATGTAGCCACCCGAGCCCAGCGCGAGCATCATGTACCCGTACTGGGAAATGGTGGAGTACGCGAGTACCTGCTTGATCTCCTGTTTGACCAGACCCATCGTCGCCGCGAACAACGCGGTGAAGCCGCCGATAAGGGCGATGACGGCCAGTGCCGTCGGCGAAAGCGCGTAGAAGCCGTACATACGCGCGACGAGGTACACACCAGCTGCGACCATCGTCGCTGCGTGAATCAGGGCCGAGACCGGCGTCGGACCTTCCATGGCGTCGGGCAGCCACGTGTGCAGCGGGAACTGCGCGGACTTGCCGACGACGCCGCCAAGCACGAGGAGGCCGAGCACGGTGAACCATTGCTGTGGCCCCATGCCGACTGTCTCAAGCATCGCGATGCCTTCGGTCTCGCCGTCAACGATGGCGTGTTCGGCAAGCATCGGGAAGCTCTCGGCGACCACTTCGCCGCCCTGCGTAATGGGGGCGAAGAGACCGGTCCCGAAGGTGGCGAAGATGCCGACGACGCCGATGAGGAAGAAGTAGTCACCGAAACGGGTGACCAGGAACGCCTTCTTCGCGGCGCTCGGCGGGCCGTCGTCACGGAACCAGAAGCCGATGAGCAGGTACGAACACAGGCCCACCAGCTCGAAGAACATGAACGCCATCAGGAGGTTGTTGGCGACGACGAACCCGAGCATGCTCGCCGTAAACAGGCCGAGCCCGGCGTAATAGCGCGGGAGACCGGTCTCGCCCTCGTCGTTCATATACCCGAGCGAGAAGATGTGGACGAGGAACGAGATGAGACAGACGATAAGCAGCATGAGCGCCGACAGCGGGTCCAGCAGGAGTCCGAAGTTAAGCTGGAGCGACTCGACGCTCGTGGTCCACTGGTACAGTATCTCGTTGTGAACCTCACCGCCGGCTACCGTCAGCGCGACCCAGATCGACAGCAGGAGCGATCCACCCGTCGCGGTGATGCCCGCGAGCGCGCCGCCTTTCGGCATGCGGTCGCCGGCAAACAGCGCGACGAGGAACGATACGAACGGCAGCAGGACAATCGCCGGAGCGTATGTGAATGCAGCCATCTGTTACCACCTCATCGTCGTCGCCTTCGTCACGTCCACGTCTGAGAAGTTGCGGTACAGGACCAGGACGATACCGATCCCGATGGCCACCTCCGCGGCGGCGAGTGCCATCGTGAACAGGCTGAACACCTGACCGGTGAGGTTTCCGTGTTGTAGCGAGAACGCGACGAGGTTGATGTTCGCAGCGTTCAACATCAGCTCGACGGACATCAGGAAGATGAGCGCGTTCCGTCGCGTGAGGATGCCGAACAGGCCGATACAGAATATGGCCGCCGACAGGAGGAGATACGTCTCGGCCGGAATCACGAGTCGTCACCTCCCGGGCCACCGTCAGCGGCAACGGGCACGTCTTCGTCTTCTTTGGTTTCGACACCGAGCGTGACCGACTCGCCGGCGACCTCGCGGCGAGCGAGCATGACGGCCCCGACGAGTGCGGCCACCAGCACGATGTCGATGACCTCGAAGGCGACGAGGAACCCTTCACCGGGAACGGCCGTCTCACCCTCGCCCATAATCGCGCTCGGGGCGATATCGAACAGCGCCGCGCCGAGGCTCTTGGTTATCGCCGCTCCCTCGCCGAAGCCCGCTGGTGCGGGAAACGAGACGCCCATGAACACTGCACCGAGAACGACGAACAGGGCGATTGCGGCCAGTCCAGCGACGAAACTCCCCTCCGTCTGTAGTTCGGGTTTTGTGGTCATGGTGTCACCTCGATCACCGACTCGTCCTCGCGGGTCAGCATCACCGCGAAGGTGATGAGGACGAGGACGCCGCCGACATACACCAGGATCTGCATCGTTGCGACGAACGCCGCCTGGTTCATTACGTAGAACACTGCGACGCTGACGAGTGACACGCCCAGTAACAGCGCCGAGTGCCAGACGTCCCGGACTAACACGACGCCCGCAGCGCTGCCCACCGTTACCATAGCGAACAGCGCGAACGCAATTGACTCTGCCAGTGCCATCTTACTTGGAGACTCTTTGCGGCGTCCCTTTGAAGATTCCTCTTTCGTCTCGCCAGTAGAGCCACTGTTTGCCGGTATGGCCCCCATATTTCGGGGCACTTCCGTCCTGCTGGCGAACACCTATCAATTAACTGGTGGGTTGCAGCGGTGGAGCCCGTAGCTCTACCCAGGGAGTGATACTGGAAGGTCGGCCTCGCTGAGCGGACGGTCGTTTCGGCGAGTCACGTACGGATGACAGTTCAGCAACGACGCTTGACCCGACAGAGAACCGCTGAAAGCCGTCGTAAAAGGAGTTACTGGTAGTCCACTTCGCCGTCGCCTTCGCCGATCCACGCGCCCCGGTCCGGTTCGCGTGACTCGAGTGGGTCGATATCCTTGTACCACGGCACGTTCTTGAGCTGTTCCTTGTCGTAGGCGAACTCGTCTTTCGTGTCCGCGGTGAACTCGAAGTTCTGGGTCAGGAGAATGGCGTCGGTCGGGCAGACTTCCTCACACAGCCGGCAGTAGATACACTGGCCGATGTGGAGGTTGTACTGCTCGCCGTTGCGCTGCTCGTCCATCACGATCTGGATCGTGTTGTTCGGGCAGACGTTCTCACACTGTCGACACCAGATACACCGCTCCTGGCTCCACTTGTGGACGCCGCGGAAGCGGGGGCTCACCTCGGGGGCGACGTCCGGGTACTCCACCGTGAACGTCTCCCCGTCGAGGGCGTGTTTCATCGTCGTCGCCATGGATTTCAGGATTCCGATCATGACAGGTCACCTCCGGTCGCTCGTGGGTCGGTTCGCGTGGCCGTCATCAGACGGTCACCCCGACGATAACCGCGGTCAGCAATAGGTTCGCCAGCGAGAGCACCAGCATTCCCTTCCAGCCGATTTCGATAAGCTGATCGATCCGGACGCGGGGCACCGCCGAACGGGCCCACTGCGTGAACAGGAAGACGCCCCAGATCTTGATGAGGAACCAGACGATGCCGGGCAGGACCGGACCGGCCGGCCCACCGAGGAAGATCGTGGCGATGATCGCCCCGCCGAGGAAGATGTGGATGAACTCCCCGAGGTAGATCAGGACGAAGTACACCGAGGAGTACTCGGTCTGATACCCGGCGACAATTTCGGTCGGCGCTTCGGGGATGTCGAACGGGTTCCGGCCGACTTCCGCGAGGTTCGCGATCATGAACAGCACGAACGCGAAGGGGTTCACGAACGCGTACCACGACGGCAGCGGGCCGATAAGGGACTGCTGCTGGGCCGCGACGATCTCGCTCATCTGGAGCGAACCGGCGAAGATGACCACCGACGCGCCCGTCAGGATGAGCGGGATCTCGTAGGCGAGGTTCTGCGCGACGGCGCGCAGCCCGCCAAGGAACGAGTACTTGTTGTTCGATGCGTAGCCGGCCATCACGAGACCGATCGACGTGGTCGAGGCCACGGCGAACACGTACGCCAGCCCGACCTCGGGGTCGGCGAGGTGAATGCCGTTCCCCATCGGAATCACGGCAAAGCCGAGCAGCGCGGTACTGGCGATAATCAGCGGCGCGAGGTCCCACGCCGGTCGGTCGACGCCTTCGGGAACAATGAGTTCCTTCGATAGCAGGCGAACGGCGTCAGCCACGATAATGAACAGCCCGTACGGGCCAATACGGTCGACGGCGATGCGGTCGGTGAACGCGGCCGTAATCTTTCGCTTCGCCCACGGACCGGCAAGCGCCGTGTTCGTCATCATGAGCGTCCCGATGAGTCCAGCTCCGACGAGGCTCAGCACGATCATCACGGCCGTGCTGTTGGGGTCGAGGTCCAGCAGGTTCGCGAGCGTTTCCGGTAACGGCGCCGACTGCATTACCGGTCCACCTCCCCGAGTACGATGTCGAGGCTCCCGAGCGAGGCGATCATGTCAGGGATGTACTCGCCCTGGGACATCTCCGGCAGCGTCTGCAGGTTCGAGAAGCACGGACTGCGGATCTTGAACCGGGCCGGCTTGTCCGTGCCGTCCGAGCGGATGTAGATGCCGAGTTCGCCCTTCGCACCCTCGACGGAGCGGTAAATCTCCTTGTCGGGGTCGGGTCGGAGCGTCCGCGGGACGTTGGCCTGAATCTCGCGGTCGTCTTCCGGCCACTGCTCCAGCAGGTCGACACACTGCTCGATGATGCGGGCGGACTCCTCGACCTCGCGAAGGCGGACGAGAACGCGGCTGAAGTTGTCGCCGCCCTGCTCGGTGACGACGTTCCAGTCGAGTTCGTCGTAGTAGCCGTACGGGTCGTCGCGCCGGATGTCGTAGTCGACTCCCGACCCGCGTGCCACGGGACCGGTCGCGCCGTACTGTTTGACTTGCTCCGGCGAGAGGACGCCGGTGTCGACACACCGCATCTGGAAGATCTCGTTGCCGGTGACGAGGTCGTGGATTTCTTCGAGCTTGTGCGGGAGATCGTCGAGGAAGTCGCGGATCTTCTCGAAGTACTCGTCGCGAGGCTCGGGTAGGTCCCAGGCGACCCCGCCCAGCCGGAGATAGTTGAACATCAGCCGCTGGCCGGTCAGGTCTTCCAGCAGGTTCTGGACGATTTCGCGGTCGCGGATACCGTACTGGAAGACGGCGGTGAAGTCGCCGAACACGTCCAGCGCGAACGTCGCCAGCGCAAGCTCGTGCGAGGCGATCCGGCACATCTCCGCCGCCATCGTCCGGATGACCTGCGCGTACTCGGGGACCTCGATATCCGCGAGGTCCTCGGCCGCGCGCGCGTACGCCCATTCGTTGAGGATACCAGCGGAAATGTAGTCCCACCGGTCGGGGTACGGCATGATCTGGTGGCGGTAGGTGCCCTGCTGGCACATCTGCTCCTCACAGCGGTGCAGGTAGCCGATGTCGGGTTCGAGGTCGGCGATCTGCTCGCCGTCGAGCACCGTTTCGACGTGGAGCACGCCGTGGGTCGCCGGGTGGTGCGGGCCGATGTTGACGAACATCGTGTCCGGATCGTCCTCGCTGCGTTTGTCGTCTTTCAGTGGGTTCGCGTGCTCGCGCAGTGAGACGATCTGTGGCTGGTCCTGATTGTAGTCCTGGCTCAGGGGGTGGCCCTGCCAGGTCTCTGGCAGGAGGATGCGACGCAGGTCCGGGTGGTCGTTGTAGTCGATCCCGACCAGGTCATACGCCTCCCGCTCGTGCCAGTCCGCGGTGTCGTAGACGCGAGCGGCCGACTCGTTGTGCGGGTCGTCTTTCGGCGACGGGACGACAATCGACAGCTCCTGTGTCGGGTCGTTGTACTTCCGCAGGTGGTAGATGGATTCGTACCGGTCGTCGTACTCCTGTGCCGTGACACAGGCGCAGTGGTCGAACCCGGCCTCCTCTTTCAGCGTCGAGAGGACTTCCTGGACCTCGTCGGGACGGATGACGAACCCCTCGGCGTTGACGTGCTCCTCGCGGTCGAGGACGTGGCCCCCGAGCAGGTCCGCGAGCGCGTCGTAATCGAGCCCGTCCTCCGTAACGCCGACGTCGAGCGCCGTATCGCGTGATGGTTTTTCTAAACTCATGGCAGGTTATGGAGAGTCGTTCCAGTTGTACCGCATGACGAGGTCTTCCTCGTCGATCTCGCTGGCGAGTTTGTCCACGAGCTCGTCCTGTTCGAGATCGCCGAACTGCTCCAGTTCGTATGGCTTGACCGTTACCGGCGAGGACTCGCCCTCGGCGATGCGCTCTTGCAGCTTGGCGACGCCGTAGATGAGTGCCTCGGGGCGGGGCGGACAGCCCGGGACGTGGATGTCGACCGGGATGACCTCCTCCGCGCCCTTGATCACGTTGTACCCTTCCTGGAACGGGCCGCCGGAGATGGTACACGACCCCATCGAAACGACGAACTTCGGCTCGGGCATCTGGTCGTAGACGCGCTTCATCCGCGGCGCGAACTTCGAGACGATGGTCCCCGGGACGATGATGACGTCCGCCTGGCGCGGGGACGCGCGTGGCACCCCTGACCCGAAGCGGTCGAGGTCGTGTTTGATCGCGTAGGTGTGGATCATCTCGATGCTACAGCAGGCGATCCCGAACTGCAGCATGAACATCGAGGAGCCCCGGACCCAGTTCATGAACTTGTCGAACTTGGTCAGGATGAACGGCGTCGACCCGAACGCCTCACGTAGCGTCGAGTTGAAGCGGTCGTCGGCCCCGTCGCCCATGCGGGCCTCCTGTGTCGATACGTCTTCGACGGCCGGTGGTGTCTGGTCACTACTCATATGTGTCTGCCCCCTTCGTGGCGCGCGGACTGCGCACCCACTGAACTGCACCGTTACGCCAGGCCCAACCGAGTCCGATGGCGAGAATCGTAATGAATACGACCATCGGTAGCAGTGCCGTGGTCATCCCGAGCTCAGCGGCAGCGTCGCTGTAGATGACCGTCCACGGGAAGATGAAGACGGTCTCGATGTCGAAGACGACGAACAGCAGCGCGACCATGTAGTACTGGATATTAAACTTGATCTGTCGACTGCTGCCAGTCGGCACTTCACCGGACTCGTAGGTGGTGCGTTTGCCTTGTTCCGGCACGCTGGGCCGCAATAGGCTCGAAACTGCCATCATCGTCAGTGGGATGGCTAGCGCCACGACCGCGAGCGCGCCGATGGCGATCCATGGATTACTCATTCCGGTATCTCCTATCGTCTGCCGGTTAGAAGTACTCGCATATAAGGGTTCATTGTTCGGTTTTTCGGCCCTGTGGGTCTTTAAGAGCCGACGCGCTCTCGGATGGCAAGTGACCTGTAACTGCCGCACCTCCCAGGGTGTGACGCCCCTCAGTTATCACTCGTCCCAGTACTCGCGCTTGAACCCGGGTGTCCCGAGTTCGTGGAGGTCGCGCGACGCCTCGCCGACGTTGGTCTGGAGGCCTTCGTGATACGAGACGAGACGGTCACGGAGTTCGTCGTGCTGCCGTGCGAGAATCTGTACCGCGGAGAGCGCGGCGTTGAACGACTTGCCAGCGTCGACCGCGGTCAGCGGCGCGCCCTGTGGCATCCCGATGACCGAGTCGACGGATTTCTCCTGCACTGGGACGCCAATAACCGGCAGCGGGTAGGCGATGCTGGCGGTCATGTTCGGCAGGTCCGCGGATTTGCCGCCAGCGCCGGCGATAATGACGTCGATGCCGCGGTCAGCGGCCGTCTCTGCGTACGCGTACATCAGGTCCGGCGTCCGATGGGCCGAGCAGACGAACGTCTCGAAGGTGAAGCGGCTCTCGGGCGCGTCGGTGTAGTCCGTCTGTTCCTCGAAGCCGAGTTCGTCGGCAAGCGCCGCGTAGGCCCCGGGCCGCTTGCCCTGCCCGCCGGCCATCGTCGGCAGGTCCGAGTCCGACCCCATGACGATGCCGACATCGGGCGTCAGATCGTTCGGCCGGTCCATCTCGGCTTCTTCGCGTAACTGGTCGATGAGCGACTGGACGCTGTCTGCGGGCATACGACCGACTGGAACGGGGACGGGCGTAAGTGTAGGCGATTTCCGGTCAGTCGGCTAGGGCCGCTTCCAGTTCGGCAAGCAGCGTCTGTGGGTCCGCAGGGAAGCACCTGAGTGGGTCGGTACGACCGGTGACCTGTATCCTGAGCGCGTACCGCTTGCGGTAGGTGAGCGCGAGGCTGGCGGCACCGGCGACAGCGAAGGCCCCGCCGAGGAGGACCGACCGGTCAAGTGACAGCAGACCGAACCCGACCAGCGCGGCGCTCATCACCGCGAGAAACCAGTCGACGTCCTGAAGACTTACCTCGACGATGTCGTCGAGGTCGACGACCACCGGATTGTCGCCACGGTCGACCACCAGGCGATCAGCACCGAGAATGACAGTCCCGCCGGTTCGGAGCGTGCCGGCGTACCGCTCGGTGTCGACAAGCGATGCGGCGTCTGCGGTCGTGCCGTCGCCGTCGTCGTCCACGGTCAGTCGTCGCTCACTGCAGCCGGGCGGTCGCCGCCGCGGCCGCGGATGCGGTCCAGTGACGAGACGTATTCGCTGTCGTCCTCCGTGAGCGCGGCCCAGGCTGCGAGGCCGCGCTCCTCGCGGGTCCCCGGCACGGTGTTGTCGAGGACGAAGGCGACGATACCGCCGACGACCATCCCGGTGCCACCCATGACGAACAGCGTCGTCGCGACCACATCGGTCCCGAGCACACTCCCGAGGACCGGAACGGCTGCCAAGCCCTGCTGGAGAGCTGTCGCACTGCCGACGTCCATTCCCTGCCCGACCTGGCTCATATACTCGGGCACCGCCAGGCCGGCAAAGAGCGCGAAGCCGACGATGAACACGTTCCGGTTGGCATCGAGGTCGACGTATTTGAGCTGTGAGAGGCCAACGGCAGCGATCTGTCCGAACATGACGATGTAGAGGCCGCCGATGATCGGCGACGGGATGGTCGCGAACAGCTGGCCCGCTGGACCGAAGTAGCCGACCAGAATCATTACCGCGGCGCCGATCTGCACGACATAGCGGGACGCGACGCCAGTAATAGCGATTGCCCCAACGTTCTCAGTGTACGACGTACAGCCGTTGCCGGTGCCCATGATGCCGGCAAACACGTTGCCGACCCCCTCCATGCCGATACCATCGTTGATTCGGGTCCTGTTCGGCGCGCCGCGGCCAGCAATGCGGGCAACGGAGTGGTAATCGCCGAAGCTCTCGACGACGGAAGCGAGCATCCCGGCGAACATCCCGACGATGAACCCCGGCGTGAACTGCGGGAGCCCCCACTGGAACGGGTAGATGGGCTGGACCAGCGGTGCGTTCGTGACCGAACCGAGCGAGACATAGCTGACCGAGCCTGCGGCGAAGACGCCGGTGACCGAGAGGATAGCCGCGACGGTCCATGCAAACAGAATACCCAGAAGTACGGGAAAGAGCTTGAACGCGCGGTGGCGTCGATCGAGATACTGCGAACACGCGATAATCGAGAGCATTGTGAGCCCGAGCAGCCACCAGTTTTGCCCGGTCCCGGGGTTGCCGAAGTTCGGGTTCGCTATCTGTGGGACGTTGAACAGCGACAGTCCGATGAGCGCGATGACCGGCGCGATGACGACCGGCCCGACGTACCGCTTCAGCTTCCCCATGAGGCCGCTGTAGCCGATCACCACTTCGACGATGCCGGCGACGATGACAGCTCCCTGTAGTTCGACGAGCATTGTCTGCCAGTCCGCCCCCTGCTGGGCCAGCACGCCGATGATGGCCAGCCCGGGCGCGAGCATGGAGAACGTCCCGCCTTGGACGATCGGGTATCTGTTCCCGAGCGTCGTCTGGGCGAGCGTCGCGATGCCGGAGACGACGAAGAACGTCCCGATGAGACGGCCAACTTGGTCCGGCGCGGCCTCGAACATCCCCATCGCGCCCGCGAGTCCGAGCGGGATCGCCACGGACGCGCCGATCATCGTCAGGTAGTGCTGGACGCCGAGCAGTATCGCCTGCTTTCGCGGTGGCTTGTCGTCGATGCCGTACTCGACGAAGCCGGCGGTTTCCGGTTCCTCCGGTGTGGTCGGATTTTGTCCGTCGTCCGGCGGTGTCGCGTCAGTCATGCTCGCTACCCATGGCACTGCAACTCCCGATACATATTCTTTGCTCGTTGGCCCAGCGGCGACGTGGTTCAGCCGCCCGCCTCGAAAGGAAAACGCTCTTGGCCCGCTCCGACACAGTCTTCGACATGAGCAACGGGGACGACGAGGCCGACGCGTCGGACGACGCCGAGGCAGCAGACGAGATCGACGTGACCGCCGAAGAACTGGAATCGCGTCTTACAGAGGCCAGCGAGGACCTCGACGCCGCAGAGACGGAGGCAGACCTCGACGACGTCGAGTCGTCCCTCGACGACATCGAGAACGACCTCGAAGCCGCCGACTTGCCTGAACCCGACGAAGACGACGACGCTGAAGACCCCCGCGAGGAACTGGAGTCACAGCTCTCGGACCTCCGGGACGACCTCGATGCACAGCGTGGCCCCTACGCCGAGGACGTGGTCACTATCGTTTCCGACGCGGAAGACACCGTCACCGACAGCGAGTGGACCGACGACGGCGAGGGCGAGGCCCAGGAGGCCGTCGAGACGTTCCTCGACGAAAGCGCCGAGTTCGTCGACCACGACGCCGACACGGGCGGCGATTTCGTCGCTGCCGGGGATGCGCTGACCACAGTCGTCGACGCTATCGAAGCGGCAAACCTCGACCCTGACGAGGACACGGAAACTATCGAAGGGCTCCTCGAAGCGGCGGAAACGTTGGAAACAGGGCTGGACGAAGCCGAAGTCTGGGACGACCTCACGGTACAGGAGCAACTCGACGCCCGCGGCTTCTATGATATCCTGACCAACGAGAACCGGAAGGACTTCCCGCCGGAGTGGAACGCCGCGAAGCTCCACGCCGAGGAGGGGGACTTCGAACAGGTTCTGTTCGCATACGACAAACTCGGGTCGGAGTTCTTCGACGGATACATCGTCGACCTCCTGTACAACCTCGGCAGCGACGCCGAGCCGGCCTTCGACGCGATGCACCAGCGCGCCCAGAAGCGCGACAAAGGGCCAATCGAGGTACTGGGGAAGATCGGCGACGAGCGCGCGACCGAGACGCTGCACGACTACATCGACGGCGACGGCGACCCCGCGCTCCAGAAAGTCACGCTGCGCGCGCTGGGCGCTATCGGCAGCGCGGAGTCGGTCCAGCCGGTCGCCAACCGACTCGACGCCGACAGCGAAGAAATCCGCTCGGTCGCCGCCCGCACTCTGGGCCTGCTCGGTGACACCCGCGCTATCGAGCCGCTCGGCGACATACTCGAGTCCGACGACAGCGACTCCGTGCGCGCCTCCGCCGCGTGGGCGCTCCGACAGATCGGGACCGAAACGGCGCTCGAGGAAGCCGCCCGCTACACGGACGACCGCGCGTACATCGTCCAGGCCGAAGCCGAGAAGGCGTCAAGCGCCTGAGTCAGGGAATCTTTTTATACGAACGGGCGGCCAGACGCCCCGATGCGGTCGCTCGCCCCACTCGTCTGTTGCGTGCTCGTCCTCGCCGCGATAGGTCCCCATATCGCAGTTGGACAGGCGTCTCAAGCCGGCACAACAGCCAGCCGTCCTGCGGAGCCGTCGATTCACGCGGTGTACCCGGACCCTGTCGCTGGCGGCGACGCGGGGGAGTTCGTCGTCCTTGACATCCCCGACGGGACCGACATCGGACAGTACGCCATTACCGACGGTGACGGGACTGCGGGTATTCCGAACACCAGCGCACGCGGGCGCGTCGTCCTCTCGACGGCACCGAACCGGACACGCGGGCTCACCGACCGGCCGGTCGTCGGCCTCGACGGACATCTCGCGCTGGCAAACGGGGGCGAGCGGGTTCGCCTTCAGCGTGCCAATCAGACTGTCGATGCCGTTCGGTACACCGAGGCTGTCGAGGGGGAACTCGGCGAGGTAAACGGATCAGTCATCCGCTGGCGACCGCTGGGCGCGACGGACCGACCGGTCGTCAGGGCCGCCGGCGGCGAGGTACAAGCGTTCACGCTTCCGGACTCGCCCGCCGCGCCGATGCAACCGATTCGCAACGCTACCGAACGGGTGTACCTGGCCGGCTACACGCTCTCCTCGGCCAGGGTCGCCGACGCCCTCATCGCCGCCCAGCGCCGTGGCGCGACGGTCCGCGTCCTTCTCGAAGGTGAACCGGTCGGGAGCCGCACCGCCGCGGAAGCCCGCACCCTCGACCGGCTGACCGACGCCGGCGTCCCGGTTCGGGTAGTGACTGGCCCGCGCACCAGATACCGCTACCACCACGCGAAGTACGCCGTCGCCGACGGGCGGGCCGTCGTGCTGACGGAGAACTGGAAACCCGCGGGAACCGGCGGAAACAGCAGCCGGGGCTGGGGCGTCATCACGGCACAACGACGGGTCGTCGACGGGCTGAATCAGACGTTCCGATCTGACGCCGGCTGGCAGGACAGCGAGCGGTGGGGGGAGTACCGTCAGGGGCGACAGTTCGAGCAGGGCGAGCCGGCGACGGGCTCGTACCCGAGCGAGTTCCGGACGGAGTCGGTGGCCGTCCAGCGGACGGACCTCTTGGTTACCCCGGACAATGCCCAGGGCAAACTCGTCGCGACGATAGACGACGCGGACGACTCCATCGACGTCATCCAGCCCACGGTCGGAGATTGGGAGAGCCCACTTCTGCGGGCGCTCCGCCGGGCCGCGTCGCGCGGCGTCGAAGTCCGCCTCCTGCTGAGTGACGCGTGGTACGTTCGCGAGGAGAACACGCAGACAGCACAGCGGTTTCGGGAGTGGGCCGACCGCAACGACGCATCGCTGACGGCGAAAGTGGCGGACCCCGCCGGTCGCTACGAGAAGATCCACGCGAAGGGCGCCGTCATCGACAACAAGCAGGTCGTCGTCGGCAGCCTCAACTGGAACGAGGCGGCAGCGACGTCGAATCGCGAGGTCGTACTCGTGTTGCACGGCCGCGACGCGGCCGACTACTTCGGTGCCGTCTTCGACGCTGACTGGGGGGCCGGCGGGTTCGACACGCCGATTGGGGCACTCGTGGCCTTGCTCGGACTCATCGTGGTCGCCGGGCTCGCCGCTCGTCGGGTTTCGTTCGAGGCGTAAAAAACGGGTATCGTGTGTCGAGCGGCGTTACACTTCTTCCGGCAGCGCCGTCGAGCTTCCGAGCTCCTCGTCGATTTCGGCTTCGGCCATCTTCTCGACGAGGGCGTCGATGACCGACTCGCGCCGGCCCTTGACGAACTTGATGGAGCCGACGACGAGGTGGCCGCCGCCGGAGACGCCGCCGCCGTCGACCTCCTCGGTCAGTTCGGTAACCATCCGCGGGATGTCAAGCCGGACGCGTCCGAGCGCAGGACGGCGAAGTCCGGGCCGTAGCCGATGGTGATGACGGGGTCGCCCGTCTCGGCGACCTTCCGGTCGTGGATTTCGCCGGTCGTCTTGCCCGGCGCGGGGTAGGTAAAGCGGTGGGCATGGTTCTCCACGTCGATCGTATAGAGGTGCGCGCCGTTGTCGAGGCGCTCGTGCTCGACGTGGCTCATCGCGGCGTCGAGCTGGTCCTCGACGTCGCGCTCGGCCCGGTCGGCGAGGAAGTCGACGACTTCCCCGTGGCGGTCTCGGTCGTCGCAGTCGACGTTCAGCACGTCGGTGATGAGCTGTTCGCCGGAGTTGTAGCGCAGCCAGTGGGTCGCGTAGTCCAGCGCCTCGCCGATGTCGCGCAGGTCGGCCTCGTCGTAGTCCTTCTCGCCGGCGAGGTCGATGTAGTCGCGCATCGCCTCGGCCTCGGAGCGGTCCGACAGGCCCGCGACAGCGGGGACGTGTCGGAGGTCCTCGGTGAGGTCGGGGTCGATCATCCGGGCGAGTTCGACACACAGCATCCCCGTCGTGATGCGGTAGTCCTCGTCGTGGAGGTACGGATTGACGTGCTGTTCGATGAGCGGCTCGACGGCTTCCGGGTCCGGGTGGTGGTGGTCGACGACGACCACCGGGATGTCGTAGTGCCGGAGGTTACGGTAGGCCGGTGTGTCCTCCTCGGTGGAGCCGTTGTCGAGCATCAGCAGCATCGGTAGCTTCTGGCCGTGGCGGGTACGGTCCTCCAGCGCGAAGTTGAGGTCCCGGGTCACGTCCTCCATCTCGTAGTAGGGGCCTTGCTCGGCAGGCGCTTGAGGAGGTGCTGGGGCGCGCTGGCGTCCTCGTACTGGGAGGCGATGAACGATTCCAGCGCGACCTGCAGCGGCACGCTCGCACAGAGCCCGTCGCCGTCGGCGTGGTGTCGCATGCGAATCGGGCGGCCCGAAAGCACCGTCTTGCGGAGTTCGGTCGCGACTTCGCGGAGGTCGTCCCACAGCTTCTCGAAGGCGGACCACTCGACCAGCGGCTCGACGTCGGCCGGCTCTGCGGCCTCGGCCAGCGCGGCGTCGAGGTCGCTCTCGATGTCGTCGGCTTCCTCACCGTCGAGGACGGTCAGCGATTCAGCCTCGACCTGCAAGCCGTCGTCGCGCTCCTCGGCGCGCCCGGAGACGCGGACGATGTCGTCGATTTGGACGTCGGGGTGCGCCCGGACGCCGGCCTCCTCGAAGGCGGCACAGGGGACGATACCGGTTTCGTCCCGGACCTGGAACACAGTGGGGCCGCCGGTCTGTTTGATCTGGACGACCTGGCCCTCGATGATGACCGTCTCACCGGTGGCGTCGACGAGGGCGGAGACAGTGGTCGCGTTGCCGTGGGCGACGTGCTGTTCCTCGTAATCGGCGACTCGCACTTCCTCGAAGCTCAGGTCGCCGTCGGGACGGATCTCGCCGAGTTCGACGATGAGGTCCTCGCCCACGTCGTACTGGCCCAGAAGATTAGAGTCGTGGACGAGACCGGAGACAGCGTCGGAGAGATCGACGAACACGCCGTATTCGACGGTGCCGTTGACAGTTGCGTGGTACAGTGCGCCTTCTTCGAGATCGTCGGACGTACATTGGTCCGCGAGATCGTAGACGATGGTCCCGCCGTCGGGGACCGTAGCACCGTCACCGGTGCCAGTTGGCGAAGACATTTGTCAATCCTTCGGTGCTCCCCCGTTTGTACTCTTCGGAATCCGCGGAGGGACGAACACAACGCGTAAAAAGCGTCCGGCCCGACCCCGTGGTATGGGGTTGTTCCGAACGAGCGGGATACTCGGGATTGCGGAGTCCGCACTCGAGTTCGCGCTCGCAGCCTCTGAGGAGGCCCATCCCAACGAGTATATGGGCTTTCTCAGGGGCGATGACGCCAGCAAGCTCGGGCTCGACGACGACGGGACCGTTCTGACCGATGTTCTGGTCATTCCGGGGACGGAGTCGAACCCGGTCAGTGCGACTGTCAAGACGAGCATGGTTCCGAACGACATGCGAGCAGCGGGGTCGATTCACTCGCACCCGAACGGCGTCCTCAAGCCCAGTGACGCCGACCTCGCGACGTTCGGCCGCGGCGACGTTCACATCATCGTCGGCTACCCGTACGGTCGCGACGACTGGAAGGCCTTCGACAGCGACGGCTCGGTCGTCGACCTTCCGGTGCTCGACGTGGAGCCGCCGGAGGAGTCCTTTTTCGATTTCGATCAGGCCGACATCGACGCGGAGCTACGTGAGGAGGAGTTCGATCAGTGACCCGCGTCGTCGCACAGGGAACGTTCGACATTCTGCATCCGGGCCACGTCCACTATCTACAGGACGCCGCCGACATGGGCGACGAACTGCACGTCATCGTCGCCCGCTCGGTCAACGTCACCCACAAGGAGCCGCCGGTCGTCCCGGACGAGCAGCGCCGGGAGATGGTCGGCGCGCTCAAACCGGTCGACAAAGCGCACCTCGGCCATCCCGAGGACATCTTCGTTCCCATCGAGCGCATCGAACCGGACATCATCGCGCTGGGCTACGACCAGCACCACGACGACGAGCAACTCGAAGCGGCGCTGTCCGCCCGGGGCCTCGACTGTGATATCTGCCGGGCCAGCCCGCTGGAAGCCGAGGCGGCTGACCGGCTCCTGTCGACAGGCCGGATCATCGACCGGATTGTCGACGAGCGTAGCTGACTCGGTTCCGTAGTCTGCCCACTCTTATCAGCATATTAGCAAAATTATTTTACACCCCTGTATCGCTAATGCAATCACCAGTTGGGACGATACAATGGGGATGGTCACAGTCAACGACGTCGATTCACGGTCGTACCGCGCTGTAGAGATACTGCTGCTCTTGCCGACCCTTCTGTTCGGGTTTCTCGGGCTCGGGTTGATTATTGTCGGGATAGGGGGCGAGAATGTAGGTAACGGGCCAGTTGGACTGGCCAGCATCTTCGGGACGTTCGGCATCTGGTACCTCGGTGGCATTGTCGTGACACTAATATCGTGGCTCGTAACACCGGTTGTCCTCTATTTCGATACAAAGACGCTACAGGATGCGGACGTGGACTGGGACCCGAATCCAGTCCTGTATGCGGTCGCCGGCTTCTTCCTCGGCTACCTGATGAAACTTCACCACCTGTACAAACGCCATCAGTATGTCGTCGACTGGGTCGACCGGGACTGGTGGTGGACGGTTGTCGCTATCGGGGCCGTGCTGCCGCCCGTTTGCCTCGCTCTCGGGGGCGTACTTGTTTCGAGCGGAAGCGTCGGTATCGGACTTGTTTCGATTGGCGTCGGTATCCTCACCGCGGTACCGTTCTCCGTCGCCATCTACCGCGATGCGACCTACGTTCGCCTTCAGTCCGGGACGTGGCAGCCTAATCCGGGGAACTACGTCAATCTCGGTGTCTTTTTCCTGATTCCCGGGCCGATAGTGTACCCTATAATCGGCTGCTACTACCTGTTTCGTCGCCACCGGGCTATCGGGACACTGTAATCGGTGACGCAGCCGTCCCTGTTCCGGGCCGAGATACGAACGTGGTGCTCACAGTTCTTGGAGGCGTGATGTGAGTGATCCCGGTTCCAGTCTAACCCCAGGATTCATCGCACAACAGTGACAGCCGCCTCCGAGACGACGCGTCGTCCGGAACGGCTACGGCCAGATTACCGGTACCCGAATCAGCGACAGGGTCCCAGACTGGCTCGGGCGGGTAGGACTCCCGAACGCTGGTCGGGGCAAAACCGTTCGCAAAACGACGGTTCGCGCGTCAGATCAGGTCGGCCTCGGCGAGGCGGTCGACGGCTTCCTGCAGGCGCTCCTTGCTGTTTGCGTAGGAGATGCGAGCGTAGCCGGGCGTCCCGAACGCGGTCCCGGGGACGGTGGCGACCTGTGCCTCCGAGATGGCCTGGTCGCACCACTCGGTGTCGTCTCCGTCGGGTGCGATTTCGGGCATCATGTAGAACGCGCCCTGTGGCTCGGGGACGTGGACGCCGTGGTCCTCGAACAGGCCCATGAGGAACTCGCGGCGCTCGGCGAAGGCCTGGCGCATCTCCTCAACGGCGTCGTCGGTATTCGTGATGGCCTCAACGCCGGCGTGCTGGACGAAGTTGACGGCACACGAGACGGAGTGGGAGTGGACCTTCCCGGCCTGGGAGACCAGTTCTTCCGGGGCCGCGAAGTAGCCCAGCCGCCAGCCGGTCATCGAGTAGGCCTTCGAGAAGCCGTTGAGCGTTATTGTTCGGTCCTCCATGCCCTCAAGGGTGCCGAGCGAGACGGCTTCGACGCCATCGTAGGTAATCTCTTTGTAAATCTCGTCGGAGATGACCGTGATGTCGTGCTCGACGGCGAGGTCACGAACGCCCTCCAGCGCATCGCGGGAGTACACCGCACCGTGGGGGTTGCCCGGCGAGTTGACGACCAGCAGTTCCGTCTCGTCGGAGACGGCGTCGGCGAGGTCGTCCAGCGCGCCTTCAAGCTGGAAGTCGTGGGCGGCAGTGTCGACACGGGTCAGCGTCCCGCCGGCGAGTTTCGCCATCGCCTCGTAGGACACCCAGGCCGGGTCCAGCAGGGCGACCTCGTCGCCGTCGTCGATGATTGTCTGGAAGATTTCGTACAGTGCCTGCTTGCCGCCGGGCGTGACGATGAGATTCTCCGGGTCGTACTGGGTGAGGCCGTCCTCGTGAAGCTTGTCGGCGATAGCTTCCTTCAGTTCGGGGATGCCGTTGGAGGACGTGTAGCCGGTGTGGCCGGCGTCAAGTGCGTCCTTGGCGGCGTCTTTGATGTTCTCTGGCGTGTCGAAGTCGGGTTCGCCGACGCTCAGGTCGACGACGTCTTTCCCCTCGGCTTCCAGCTCTGCGGCCTTGTTGCTGATTGCGAGGGTCGCGCTCGGTTCTACACGTTCGACGCGGGATGCAAAGTCCATAGTCATTGTTCGAGTTCAGTGGCGAGTTCGATTGCGCTCCGGACGGCCGAGGCTCCCTTGTCGGTTCGGGCCTCGGCTTCGTCCTGGCTCATGCCCGGGCCGATGATGCCCAGCGTGACGGGGGTGTCGCGGTCGAGGGACACGTCGGTCAGCCCCTGTGCGGCGGCGTTGCCGATGACCTGGTCGTGGTCAGTGTCGCCGCTGATAATCGCGCCGAGCACGGCCACGGCGTCGATATCCGACCGCCGCGCCAGCCGGTCGGCGGCCAGCGGCGTATCGTAGGACCCCGGGACGTCAATCGACGCGACAATCTCGGCGTCATTGTCGGCAGCGGCCTCGTAAGCCCCGTGCTCCATCTCCTCGATAACGGCCCCGTGTTTATCATACTGGGCGACAACCAGCCCGAGCTGCACCATACCTGACACCCGGGCAGGGGCGACTAAAGAACTACCGTTCCATGCCTCCGTAGTTCCAGACTGCTGTGCCGGCATCTGAGGTGGCCCGCTAGGTTAAAAACATGTTATAGAAACCAGAAGGATTCTAATGCCCCATGTGCTTGAGCCAGATATGGCTGAGTCGTCCCTGCTGTCTGCCCTCCACGATTTCCGGGACCGGAGCCGGTCCTGGTTCGCGGACGACCCCCGCGCCGCCGTGAAGCTCGTCGTCGCCGTGACGCTTCTCGGACTCGTCCTCAGAGTCGCGGCGCTCGGGAGCCGCGTCGCCCACTTCGACGAGGGTCGCGTGGCCTACTGGGCGCTGCATCTCCGCGATTCCGGCTCGTTCGCGTATCGCTACATCATCCACGGCCCGTTCATTCAACACGTCAATAGCTGGATGTTCACCGTCGCCGCGCCGACCGATTTCACGATGCGGCTCCCGGTCGCGATTGTCGGCGGCCTGCTCCCGCTGACAGCGCTGCTCTTTCGCGAGCACCTCCGGTCAGACGAGACTGTCCTCATGGCCGCGTTTCTCGCGCTCAATCCGGTCCTGCTGTACTTCTCGCGGTTCATGCGCAGCGACGTGCTGGTCGCGGCGTTCATGTTCGCCGCCTTCGGCCTGCTCGTCCGGTTCGTCGACACCCGCAAGGCGCGCTATCTCTACGGCGTCGCGGCGTTCATGGCGCTCGGCTTCGCTTCGAAGGAGAACGCCATCGTCTACGTGCTGACGTGGCTCGGCGCGACCGGCCTCCTGTTGGCGAAGGTACTGGTCCTCCCCAACGGCTATCGCGACGCGGTCGGCTTCCTCCGTGGCGTCCCGAGCGTCGGCGCAATCTGGCGTCGGATATCGGGCCGCGTTCGGGCCGACATCGCGCTCGTCGTCAACACTGTCCGCTCGTTCCGCGACCGCCACGACAGCGCCGGCTCCGTCCTCGCGGCGTACGCGAGTCACATCATCCTCGCCGCGCTGGTGTTTGGCTTCGTCTCGCTGTTCTTCTACGCGCCCCGCGGGGCCGGCGTCGCGGGCATCGAATAC
Source organism: Haloarcula sp. CBA1122 (assembly GCF_009741785.1). Classification (NCBI taxonomy): domain Archaea; kingdom Methanobacteriati; phylum Methanobacteriota; class Halobacteria; order Halobacteriales; family Haloarculaceae; genus Haloarcula; species Haloarcula sp. CBA1122. The sequence continues at coordinate 4,586 of NZ_WPCB01000030.1, read as the reverse complement.
CCGCCAGCGCCGGCCGCCAGTGGCGACGTGAACTTCTGGTCCGGCGTGACGAACCCGTCGCTGTTCCCGGAGCTCGTTCAGGTGACCTGGGAGCGCGTCGTCGACCAGTACAGCGAGTGGTTCTCGCCGGCCTCGGAGAAAGCCACGACCACTGAAACAGGCCTGGTCGACTCTATCGAAACGTTCTACGAGAGCGTCGACGGCCACTACGAGGTACTGTTGAAAGCGCTGGGCTACACCGCGGCACCGCTGCTTCTGTTCTCGGTGTTCGGGTACGCGCTCGACCGGCTCGGAACCGTCGAGCCGCGCCACCTCGTCCCGTTCGCGGCCTACGGCGGCTACGTCTCGATTCTGGGCTACCCCATCGGGACCGACATCGGCGCGCCGTGGCTCGCCGTCCACGTCGTGGTCCCGCTGTCGATTCCGGCCGCCGTCGGACTCGCTGCTGTGATCCGGTGGGGGAACGAATCGCTGTCGACCGACGACGTGACCGGCGCTGCCATCGCCGCTGCCATCGTCCTGCTCGTTACGGCCCTCGTCGTCAACACCACTGCCACGCGGGTGTACACCAACGAGCACCTGGAGGGGAATCCGTTGGTCCAGTACGCCCAGCCACAGGAGTCGCTCCGCGACGATCTGGCGGAGATGGACCGCATCGCGACGAGCAACGGAAACGGCACCGATGTGGTGATGTACCACGGGGAGCGCGGCGACGCCTACGACGGCGACGACGCGTACGTCAAAGAAGACCGCGGTCAGTGGAACGACTCGTGGTGGAACACCAGACCGACCTGCTTGCAATGGCACAATTCACTGCCGCTGCCGTGGTACTACGCGGCCGAGGACGTGAACGTCTCGTGTGAGAACCGACCAGACACGCTCGCCGAACAGACGCAAGAAGACCAGCCACCGATAGTCATTACCCAGCAGATCGACAGCACGGTCCCCGCCGAACGGCTCGAAGCCGCCGGCTACGAACCCCGAACCCACCGAATGCGAACGAAGTACGGCTCGAACGACATGACGGTGTGGGTCCACGAGTCCTACGGGCGAGAACCGAACGGTTAACACTGCTGCTGTGAAAGCGCGCGGTATGACGCTCACGTCACCAGGGCCGACCGTCGGCGTGGTCGGCGGTGGCCAACTCGGCCGGATGCTAGGCGAGGCGGCCGCGCCGCTCGGCCTCGAACTGCTCGTGACCGACCCGACGCCGGACTGTCCGGCAACACCGGTCGTCCGCGACCAGATCGTCGGCGACTTCGACGACGAGGCGACCTTGCGGGAACTCGCCGAGCGCGCCGACTACCTCACGTTCGAGATCGAACTGGCCGACCCCGATGTTTTGGAACGGGTCGCCGAGGAGACGGGAACGCCGATCCACCCCGCTCCCGAGACGCTCCGGACGATTCAGGACAAACTCGTCCAGAAGCGCCGGCTGTCGAACGCTGGCGTTCCGGTCCCCGAGTTTCGCGCCGTCGACACCGCCGCCGACCTCCGTGAGGCCTGCGAGGAACTGGGCTACCCCGCGATGCTCAAGGCCCGGACCGGCGGCTACGACGGCCGCGGGAACATCCGCGTCGAAGGCCCGGAAGACGTCGAGGACGCTGTCGACGACATCGCCGGCCCCGCGATGGTGGAGGAGATGGTCGACTTCGAGCGCGAACTCGCGGTCATGGGCTGTCGCGGTGCGGACGAACGCGATACGTTCCCGGTGACCGAGACCATCCACCGCGAGGAGATCCTTCGGGAGTCCGTCGCGCCAGCGCGAGCATCGAAAGCCGTCCGCGAGCACGCCCGAGACGTCGCGCACGACGTGCTCGACGTGATGGACGGCCGCGGCGTGTTCGGCATCGAACTGTTCGAGACGACCGACGGCGAGATTCTGCTCAACGAGATCGCGCCGCGACCGCACAACTCCGGCCACTGGACTATCGAAGGGTGTCACACCTCGCAGTTCGAGCAACACCTGCGGGCCGTCACCGGCCAGCCGCTGGGATCGACCGACGAGCGGTTCCCCACCGTCTCGACGAACATCCTCGGGGACGTATCGGAGCGCCAGCCGGCAGCATTGCGGGGCGAAGACGGGATACTGGAGACGCCACGGGCGCACCTGCACTGGTACGGCAAGCGCGAGGTGTACGACCTCCGGAAGATGGGGCACGTAACGCTGACGGCTGACGACCGCGACGGCCTGCTCGCCGACGCGCGCGGCCTCCGCGACGGACTGACTTTCGAGTGACCGCGACGGACTGACACCGGGGTTCTCCACAGTCCGGAACCGAGTGGTCTTTGACTATGCGGTCCTGAGTCACGGTATGGAGCGACGGGATTTTCTCCGTGCGGCCGGCCCGGCGGCGGTCGCAGGGCTCGCCGGCTGCCTCGGCGGTGGGAGCGCTGACACCGACTACGACGTGGGGATGTCCGCGAAGGCGTTTCGCCCGGTTCGCATCGCCGTCGAACCGGGGACGACCGTGCGGTGGCTCAACACGAGCAAACAGGGCCACTCGGTCACGGCCTACGAGGACGACATCCCCGACGACGCCGACTACTTCGCCTCCGGCGGCTTCGACACCGAACAGGCGGCCCGCGACAACTGGGGGAGTTCCTCCGGCGGGACGATGTACGAGGGTGACGATTTCACCCACACCTTCGAGGTGCTCGGCGAACATCCCTACTTCTGTATTCCACACGAGCGAGCCGGGATGGTCGGGACCGTCGTCGTGACCGAAAACCCCGAAACGGCGACGAGCGGCGAGTAGCGACACTGTCGCTTTTGCCGAGTCTTTTTCCTGTCTGCGCTGAGTGGGTCTTCTACGCGCTGTTTTGCGGTATCGGTCGCTAACTCGTGTCCGTCGTGTGAAACATACGTTGGAGAGTAGACTCACGCCTGCCGCGTCGCTAGGGCTCGTTCTCTCACTCCGGCCGAAAAATCGAACGTCGGTGCTGGAACGCGTTAGGCTTCGACGTCGACGTCTTCCTCGTCCACGTCGACGGCCGTCTCCTCTTCGGCGGCGACTTCTTCGGGCCGCGCTTCGAGCGTGGTCTTCTTGATCTCGACGCGTCGGAGCGGGTAGATGTCCTTGGCCTCGCCGTAGATAGCCGAGGAGAGACGCCCTTCGACGACGCTGTCGATCAGCTGTTCGAAAGTGCGGTCTTCGGCCGTCTCGCGGACGAGGTCGATCATCGTCCGGCGAATGGCCTTCTCCTGAGAGGCGTCGGCCTTCTTCGTCGTCACGGCGACTGGCTGAATCTGGACGCGGTAGTCGTCCGTGGTCAGCACGGTGATGTAGGCCTCGACCTTCGAGGAGCCGCGGCGGACGAGCGAGCGGAGGTAGTCCCGCGTGAGTTCGTGGCGGATGAACTCCGTGTACGCTGAGTCCGAGGCAACCTCGTTGATCTTGAAGGTCAGCTTCGTGTTGTTCTCGCTGGCGTCGTTGGTCAGTTCGCCGAGCGTTGTTTCGATGGTGCGTCCGAGCACCTTGTCCGGTTCGTCTGCCGGTGTCTTACCGAGAACCTCCCGGTCGAACTGCTCGGGAGCCTGCACGGTGTACCACCGTTTCTGTTCTGCGCGCTTTGAAACGCTTCGTTCACTCATGATTGGATTGTGTGTGTTGGTCTGCGAGCTGTGCTGCAACCCGGATGTTGACGACGTAGTCGTCGACGGTCGCCTGCAGGCCGCTGGTCGAGTCGCGCTCGACGGTGGTGACCACCGCGTCGCCCTCGACGCGCGTGGTCATCTCGTCGGTGTTGTCGGGCCGCACCGCGCGTGCGACGCGTTCGGGCGAGTCGTGTGTCGTACGAATCTCGGCCCGTCTCATACTGCCTCCCGGAACGCTTCGATGAAATCGGCCGTTGAAACGTCGAACCGAGCGCGTGCCCGGTCGCCGGTCCCGACGGCATCGCCGCCGACCGTCTCGGCAGCAGCGTGCATCGTTTCGGCGACGTCCCGGCCGTCCGTGGCGCGGGCCGCGGCCTCCGTGTCGGTGACGACGAGCGTCACTGGCTCCGGAGCGCGGAAGTCCGCGAACAGTCTGGCGACGGTGCCGGTCGGCATCGCGTCGCCGCGGGCGACGAACAGACCGTCGTACCGCCCTGTGGTCGCCTCGGAAACTGCTTCGTGGGCGCGCGTGGCGTGCGAGCGCCAGGCGGCCAGGGCGTCCTCGCGGACGGCCTCGTGGCCGAGTGCGAGCGCGACGGCAGTGCCGGGCTCTTCCCGAGCGACGGCGTCGAGCACGTCGGCGTAGCCGCCGACCGTCTCGAAGGGGCCGCCCACCGTTGGTCGGAGCGCGCGCTGGACCGCATTGGCGGCCCGAGGCGGCGCGTCCGCAGTGACGGCCAGGGCGACCAGCGACGCGAGGCGTCGGTGGTCGTCGGCCGAAAAGTCCGCAGACTGAATCCGGTCCGCGTCGAGGCCCAGGTCGGCGAGCGTGGCCCGCGCCGTGTCGGTATCGCCCGAGAAGGGCGCGACAAACAGCGTCGAGTGGGCCAGCCCGTCCGCGAGGTCCGTGCCCGGCACTGCGACGCCGGGTTGGCGGTCGAGCCCTGCCTCGCTCGGCGGCTTCGGCGACTGTCCCGTCAACGTCCCC